>CAJCJE010000990.1 GCA_903970565.1 Candidatus Melainabacteria bacterium
GCTGGTGCGCTTCGGCTACACCCTGTTCGAGTGGTGGGACGAGAAGATCCTGGTCACCGACAAGCGTTTCATCCTGGTCACCGGGGTGTTCACCACCCGCATCGCCATGATGCCGCTGACCAAGGTCACCGACCTCACCTACCAGCGCAACACCGCGGGCCGGCTGCTCGGCTACGGCAGCATCGTGGTCGAGTCCGCGGGCCAGATCCAGGCGTTCCAACAGATCGACCACCTGCCCAAGCCCGAGCAGATCTTCGACGCGATCTCCGAACTCATCTTCGGCGACAAGCAGGCCCAGTCCGAACGCTTCTCGATGATCAAGGCCAAGCGCGCGGCCCAGGGCAAGAAGCTCGTCCCCTGAGTCCGGGCGCGGGTCCGAGGGGTGGCCCGGCGGCCACCACCGGGCCGGCCGGCCCGGGCGAGCGCACCGGCCAGCACGTCAGCCGCAGCCGCCTGAGCGGCGCCCTCAGCCCGGATAGTCACCGGTCAGCATGGCGACGCCCAGTTCGGTTCTGGACCGGTAGCCGGTCCGCTGAAACAGCCGGGTCAACCGCCCCTCCACCGCTTTCTCGCTGGTCATCAGGACCGTGGCCAGCTGCCGGTTGGTCAGCCCCTCGACGACCAGCGCGGCCAGCAGCCGCTCGTTCTCGGTGACGGTGGCGGCCCGGCCCGGTATCGCGACGCCCCGGTCACGCATCAACTGCCGTAGCCGGGCCCTGGGCAGCAGCGCGTCGAGTTCGCCGTAGCGGCGATAGGCCTCGGCCAGCAGCTGGTTGTCCTCCCCCAGCTGGTGCCGCGCCACCAGGCTGAGCGTTTCGGCCAGTTCGAACGGCTGATCGCGTTGCCGGCACAGTGCGACGACCTCGTTCGCGGCGTCGGTGTCGCGGTCGAGGACGGCCCTGGCGATCAGCTGGTTGCGCCGCAGCCGACCGCTGCCGGCGGTGTCGACGAGTTCGGCCAACTGGGCCTCGTAGTACTGCGCGCGCTGCTGCTCCCCGTTGGCCAGTTCCCAGATCACCAGGCGCAGCAACAGTTCGTCGGTACCGATCGTGAGGCTGTCGCGGCGCGCGCGGGCGAGACCGTAGGTCAGCAGGTCGCGGGCCCGCTGGGTGGCACCCAGCATCAACTCGATGTCGGACTCGATCGGGTCCAGCAGGTGAATCAACACCGGTTGGTCGATCCGGGCCTGTTCGATCACGGCGCGGGCCTGCCCCAGCCGGCCACGGGTGAGCAGGATGACGGCCATCTCCCGGCACATGCCGGTGTGTCCCGGCGTGTACCCGAGCGAGGCGCCGGTGGCCACCGCGAGCCGCGCGAGGTCCAGCGCCTCCTCCCACTGGCCGGAAAGGCTCAGCAGCACCGCCCGGTCCACCAGCGGCAGCTGGGCGGTCGGGATCTCCTGATCGGCGATCAGCTGCTGGGCGCGACCGAGTTCTCCTTGCAGCAACAGGACTCGGCTCCACGCGGCGGTCTGCTGGAGCCGGTGTCGGTCCACGCCGTGCAGCGGGGCACGCTGCGGCTGGGCGAGATACTGCTGGAACTCGTTGCGTTGACCAACGAACACGGCCCCGCCGACCGCGAAGATCAGCGCATACGCGACCGAGGCGTCATTGCTGTCCTGCCAGACGTCGGTCTGCTCGGCGATCAGTTCGCCCGCGCGGCGCCACTGGTTGAGCATACACATCGCGGCGGCCCTGGTGACCAGCCGGTGGGCGTCGTCACCGGGCAGCGCGCGCCAGCCGTCGGTGACGAGTTCGGTCAGCGCCTCGGCGTCGTTGATACCGCGCAGGGCGACCACGTAGATGATCTGTAGTTCCTGAAGGATGTCGGGCGGGAAGGTACCGGCGTGATCCCGCAGCACCGCGCGGATGGTGTCGATGGCCGGCTCGAACAGCATGTGGATGCCGCAGGTGGCCGCGAGCAGGAACAGCGTGCCGGCCGCGGTGTCCGGATCAGTGGTCAGCTCGCTCGCGGCGGCCAGCCAGCGCTGCGCGAAGTAGCCGTTGTCCAGCATGATCGCGCTGCCCTTGGCCAGCAGTTCCCGCGCGGCGCGCGCCGGATCGACCGACCGGCCGGCGTCGGTCAGGCGCTCGGCGAGGTAGGTGTCCTCGACATCGGCCACGGCGCCGTCCCAGATCGCGTGGACCGCCAGCCGGGCCAGTCCCCTGCGCTCGACCGGACCGAGGCAGCCGATCAGCAGCGCGGCCAGCAGCGGCACCCGGAACCGGTAGCCGTGCTCGGGGCCGGCGCGCAGCACTCCCTCGACCCGCAGCGTGACCAGCACCGCGCGTACCCGTGTCTCCGCCAGGCCCACCGCGGTCGCGATCAGGCCGGGGACCGCGGCACCCAGCGGTGCCAGCACGGCCAGTGCCCTGGCGATCGGCAGCACCTCAGGGCCCAGCGGGCGCAACTGCTCGAAGATCGGATGGTCGGCCGGCAGGCGCGCCGGCCGGTCGGGTTCGACGAGATAGGCGCAGCGGTCCAGCACGCGCAGCGCGCCGGAGTACTGGTAGCCGGCGACGGCAGCGACCACGGCCGCCGGCACGCCCCGGCATTCCCGGCTCAGCGCCGCCATCAGCTGCGCGGAGGGGGTCGCGCCGAGCACCTCGGCCGCCAGGGACCGGACCTCGCCGGCCGCCAGCGGACGCACCGGCACGACGCGCACGGCGTCGGGGGCGGCTCGACGCATTCGGGACAGCAGCGCGGCGCCGATCTCGGTGACCGGACCGTCGGCCGGCGAACGCACCGTGCACACGCACGCGACCGAGCTGTCGACGGCGCCGAGCAGGCCGGCCAGCACGCCGGCCGACTCCGGATCGGCCCGGTGCAGGTCGTCGAAGGCCACCACCAGGTGCGTCCTGGTGGCCAGGACCCGACCGAGCCGGGCCCGCAGCGCCGAGGCGAAGCCGACGCGGTCGGTGGGCAGCCGGGACACCGAGGAGGGGTCCGGCTCGGCGTCGGCCGGCCGGGCGGTCTCGGCCAGCGCGGTCAGCTCACCGAGCAGCCGCGCGAGGACCGCGAAGGGCCGGTCGCGATCGAGCGGGGTCACCCGGATCAGCACCGTGGACACCTCCCGCTGGGCCAACCGGTCGAGCACCCCCGCCAGCAGCGCGGACCGGCCGATCCCGGCCGGACCGGCCAGTACGGTCAGCGGTGTCGGGGTGCCCGGACCGATGAGCGCGAGGACCCGGTCGAGGAGTTCGGCCCGGCCCGAGAGCCGGCCCGGCGCGGTCGGGCCGAGCGGCCCGGTGGAGTTGACGGTTGCCTGCACGGCACCAGTCTGGAGCATGATCCCGCCGAGCGGGATCGACTCGATCGATTCGACTGTTTGTCATCGAAACCGTCCGGGGGACATCTCCGCCGGTAGTACTGTCGGGACTAGCTCATCGGGGGTTGGCTGGACGGGACGAAACGATGGCTCAGGACCTGTTGGCGCCGGCCAGACGGCCGCAGTTGACCGAACTGCGCGAATCCCAGCGGCGCAGCGCCGGCACCGGTCAACTCGTCACCGTGGCCGGCCCGGCCGGGATCGGCCGCAGCACCCTGCTGGCCGCGCTCGCCGAGGAACTGCGCGCCGAGGACGTCCTGGTGATCACCGCGACGGCCGGCGCGGACGGGCACGCCGCCGTCGACCCCTTCGGCCTCGATCTGATCATCACGGCGCTGCGCGCGCACTTCGAACAGTTCGGCGACGGCAGGCTGGCCGGGCTGATCAGCGCGCTGGCCGACACCCTGGCGACGGTCACCGCGAACGGAAACCGCTGGACGCCCAGGATCGGGATCGCGCTCGGCGCCACGTTCAGCCAGCTCGGCCGGCTGCGGCCCACCGCGCTGCTGATCGACGACGTGCACCTGATCGAGGAACCCGCCGTCGCGCTCGGCGCGGCCAGCTGGCCGGGTTGCCTGGTCGTGGCCGCGCACGCCGACCAGCCGCAGGCCCACCCCGGCCTGACCGAGCTACAGGCGCTGGCCGACCGGACGGTGACGCTGCCGGCGCTGCCCGGACCGGAGATCGAGTCGCTGGTGTCCGCCCGGTTCGGGCCCCTGCTCGACGAGGGCGTGCTGTCGGCGTTGCGAGCCGCACTCGGTCCGCTGTCCGGCAATCCCGGCACCGTGTTGTCCATATTGGACAGTTTCGCCGCCGACGGCCGGTTCGCCTCGGTGCACGGCTACCAGTGCCTGCGGCCGTCCCGGACGCCGATCGCGCTGCCGGCCGGACACGAACTCCGGCTGCGCGGCGCCGCTCTCGGCGCGGCCGGCACCCGGCTGGTCACGGCCGTCGCCGCGGTCGAGGAGATCGACGGCATCGCCATCGACGAGCTGCCGCGACTGGCCGAGATGGCCGGGACCGACGTGGCCGAGTGCGGCCGGCTGGTGGACCAACTCCTCGGCCGAGGGGTGCTGGTCCTCGATCCGGCCGACCGGCTGCGCTGCCGCTGCCCGGCGCTGGCCGCGGCGTTCCTCGCCGACACCGACGAGAGCACCCTGCGCGAACCGCATCGGGTGGCCGGCCAGCGCGCAGCGCCGCCGTCGGCGGAGATCGACCGGCTGCTCGCCACGGCGCGGGCCACCAGTAGCCGGCAACCGGCGCGGGCGGCGCGGCACTACCTTGCCGCCTTCGGCCTGTCCGAGCCGGCCGGCGCCGAGGCCATCCTGCGGGAACTGGTGCCGCTGCTGGTCGGCGGCGGCGAGCAGGACACGCTGGCCGAGCTGATCGAACGGGCCGTCGCCGAACTGCCCTGCTCGGCCCCGCTGCGCGCGGAACTGGCCGTGGCGGCCAGACTATGCACCGTCCACACCGGACGAATGCTGTCCGGCCCCACGATGCGGACGCTGTTCGGTGCCGGCGCGGCGACGGAGACCGACCCGGCCGCGTGGTGGCTCGCCGAGAATCCCGACCCCGACGGCGACGAGGTCGTCGGGTCGAGTCTGCTGTCCGCCGTGGAGATCCAACTGGTGCGCGCGGCCGTTCGCGGGGACGGCCCGGCCTGCGCCCGGTTGGCCAAGCAGACCGGCCGAGCCGAGCAGACCGGGCAGACCGACACCGGGCCGCTGGTCGAGGCGCTGCTGACGGCCGGCGGATCGAGCGACCTGGCCACCGTGTTCGAACTGGTGCTCGGGGACCGGTACCGGGTGCCGGAAACCGGTCTGCTGGCGGCCTATCAGCGGCTGGCGCGCGGTTACGCGGACGCGGACTTCGCGGGCGCGCTGTCGGCCGCGCGCGCGGTGGAGCTGATCGAACCGGCCACCAGCACGGTGCACGACCTGACTCGGTTGCTCGCCACGGAGAGCTGTGCCTGCCTGGGGCAGGTGGAGTCGGCGCGGGAGTGGCTGGCGACCGCGTCGAGCGCCGCGAGCACGGCCGCGTTG
>CAJCJE010000991.1 GCA_903970565.1 Candidatus Melainabacteria bacterium
GCCGAGTCGGGACGAAACCATTGGGAAAGCACGGCTTCGTAGATCGGAAGGCGCGCCGTAGTGATGGCTTCCTCGACCACTGTCTCCGGGCCGGGTGCTCCGCCGTGGCTCGGCACAGCACCGGGGTCCGAGGAACCGGGCGAGTCCGGAGCTGGCGCGACGTACGGCTGCCAGAGTGAGTTGTCCGGTGCCGGCGAGGGATCTGCCGTTCTTCGTTCAGACGGACTCGTATGCGGGGAACGGCCGGCGACGGCAGGAGCCGGCCGTTCCCTCGTGCCCGCGTGCTCTGCCAAGCCCGAGACGGCCGGCACGAGGGACTGCTCGGGGTCCGCAGACGTGGTGTCCATCCTCGGCGGAAGGATCTGCCGCGTCGGGATGACCGCAGCGCTCGGCGTGGCAGCGGCGTAGACGAGGTCTTCGGGAATGGCGACGAGGGCGACGGTGCCGCCGTCGATGTCCTCGTTGGCGCGCAGCTTGACCCGGATGTTGTGCCGCTTGGCCAGCCGCGCGACCACATAGAGACCCATCCGCCGGGTGACATCGGGGTCGAGTTCCGGGGGGCTGGCCAAGCGCTCGTTGGCGTTGCGGACGTCGTCGTCGGTCATGCCGACACCGCGGTCGGTGATCTGGATGGCGACCTCCCGCGAGCGGGTCTTCGCGATCCTGACACTGACCTTGGTGTTCGGCTCCGAGAACACCGTGGCGTTGTCCAGCAGCTCGGCGATGAGATGGATGAGGTCGTTGACCACCCGGCCGGGGATCTGGGCGTTCAGCGGGCTGCCGACCTCGATCCGCGCGTACTGCTCAATTTCCGACACAGCCGCGCCGACCAATTCCCCGATGGGCACCGGCTGGCTCATCCGCTTGGCCAAGCCGTTGCCCGAGAGCACCAGCAGGCCCTCGCTGTTGCGCCGCATCCGGGTGGCAAGGTGGTCGAGTTCGAACAGGTTGGCCAGTTGATCGGGGTCCTGCTCGTCGCGTTCCAGCCGGTCGATCAGCGCCAGTTGGCGTTCGACCAGGGTTTGGCTGCGGCGGGCGAGGTTGACGAAGATCGCGTTGACGTTGTCGCGTAGGACGGCCTGCTCAGCGGCGAGCCGGACGGCCTGGCCGTGCACCACGTCGAACGAGCGGGCGACATCACCCACCTCTTCATGGGTAAAGGGTGGGATCGGTTCGATGGCGTCCTGGGATGCCTCGATGGGGTCATCCGAGGCGAGGATGCGTTCCACCGCATCGGGCAGCGTCGTGCGGGCGACTTCGAGCGCACTGCTGCGCAGCAGCCGCAAGGGCCGCACCATGGCCGCCGACATCGCAAACATGATCGCCAGGACGACCAGGACGATCGCGAGCACGACAATGATGTTCGCGGCGAGCCCGGTCAGCGTCGAGGCTTTGAGTCCCTGCAGGGTGGTCTGGACTTGGTCGAGCAGGGACTGTTCAACCTGCCATCCGAGCGCCACGGTATTCATGGCCACCGGCTGGATGTCCGATGCGGCGACCGTGAGCGGTTCGCCAGCGGCCGACTCCGCGAGGGCGGTCTGCACGTAGCGGGCCCGGTTGTCGACGTCCTCGCCGCTGACGGTGTCTTGGACCTGCTGGCGCTGATCGGGCGTGGCGACAGAAGCGAAGGTCGCAAAATCCGAGGAGTAGGCGGTGGCGGCGCCGGAGAGGTCCGTCGAGAGCGCGGGGGGCACATTCCCGGGTTGTTCGGCCATGATCATCAGGATGGAGTTCTGCTGGGCGAGATCCTCCAGCGCCACCAGATACAGGCTCGCTGCTTGCGGTGCTGTGCCCGCCGCGGTGGCGTCGGCAGCGACCGCACGATTGACCTCGACGGTCGAGGCGATGATGCGGTCGTACTCACTCAGCCCGGCGGTCGCGGGATACTCGGTGGTCTGGACACTGGAGCGCAAGGCGTCAAGCCCGTCAAGGGTTTCTACGCTCGCGTTGACCGCGTCCTGGACTCCTGGAGTGATGTCGGTGTCCTGGTTGACCAGAGTCCGCAACGTTGTTGCCTGAGCGTTGGTCGCGGCGGCGGCTTGTTGAAAGTCCGTGTTGCCAGCGGTTTTTCCGCTCGCGGCGACGACCATGGCCGTGTCGCGCTCGCGCTCCAACATCTCGCCGACGGACGCGGCTTGGCGCCCAATGGCGAGTTCGTCGAGCACGCTGCCCAGTTGGCGGACGCTGGAGATCTCGGAGCGGATCGCCAATCCCGCGAAGACCAGTGTCGTGAGGACCGGAAGTACGAGGACAGCGGCGAGTTTCTGCCGCAGGCGCCAATTGCCGACGCCATGACGGTGCCGGTGCCCGCGCAGCGATCCGCGTGCCTGGTGACCATTCGATGCGCTGCCAGACTTACCGATCTCCTGATCGCCATGATGGCGTGACGATCTGCCGCTCATCCGGTCAACACGATCGGCCGGATCGGGCGCCGCAGCCTGACCAGGCTCCGGTGGCCGGTCCCGCTTGGTCACAATGCATCACTCCCGCGAATTCACTACGTCATGTATGGCCCGCTGCGGCTCTGCGCGGGCGGAAAAAACCTGAACCTGTCGGCGGCCACCCCGGGCAGCGCTGCCCTACTATGTCACTCCGACGGGTACGCAGCGCACAACATTGACTACATACGGTGGTAATAAATGGTGATAGCTAAACCGGTATCGCCCGTTAGGGCTAGCGGTCGCCTCGCGTGGGAGACCGCCTTAACCATCAACTCACCAGCGGCCCAAGGGGAGAACATGACGGCACCGGCAAGAGGTTCGAGGCCACGCAGCGGTGGGGTGCGGCGCGGCCGGCTGCGCCGCATCACGCTGGCCGCAATTGTTGCGACTGCACTCAGCGGCTGCAGCGTGCTGAACGGATCGAGTGATCAGGGCGGTGGCGCCAGCGGCAACAACCAGGTGGAGAAGTCGGCGATCACGATCGGCATCCTGCAAACACCGGACGACGCCCCGGTCGAGTTGGCCAAGGTAGACGGCTTCTTCCACTCCGTCGGGCTCAATCCCACCATCAAGATCTTCAAACAAGGCCCGGACATGTATCCGGCATTGGCTAACGGTTCGGTGGACATTGCGCTGACCAACTACGTCAGTTTCTTCACCGCGTCAGCGAAGAAGACCCTGAACGCCAAGGTTGTCGCCGACGCCTACGCCGCGACACCGACCGCGTTCGTCCTTCTCGTCGGACCCAACTCGCCCATCAAGACGCCGGCCGACCTGCAAGGCAAGAAGATCGCGATCCAGGCCGCGAACAACATCAACCAGCTGATCCTGGAGTCGTTGCTCGACACGAATCATCTCAATCCGCAATCGCCGCAGTATCTCCCGGTGCACTTTCCCGACATGCCGGCAGCGCTGGCCAGTAATCAAATCGACGCGGCCACCGAACTGGAGCCCTACATCACCGAAGCCGAGCGCAATCAAGGTGCGCACGCCCCGTTCCCGCTGATCACCGACGCCACCAACGACATGCCCTTGTCCGGATATATCGCCTCGTCGTCGTTTATCGCACAGCACCCACGCACGATCGCGGCCTTCCAGCAAGCCATGGTCAAAGCGAATACCGCGATCACCCAGCCGGGCCAGGCGGCGAGAGTCCTGCCCCAGTTGACCGGAGTCGCCGCGGACCTGGTGCCGATGTTGGTGCCGGACCTGGGCACGTATCCGACCTCGCTGGACGCCAAGCGCCTGCAGCGGGTGGTGACCCTGATGACCACCTATGGCGTGCTCACCCAACCGATCAACGTGCAGACGTTGATGGTGCCACCGGCGAGCTGACATGTGCGCACTTCGTGCCCTGGTCGGGATGCTGGCCTTTCTTTCCGTGTGGGAAGGCGCATCCCGCTCTGGCATCGTCAATCCTCTCTACGTGCCGCCACCCTCCACCGTCGGTATCGCCCTCATCTCCTGCCTGCACCAACCCGCCTTCCTCACGGCCCTGGCGTCGACGGTGTTGTCCTGGGTGATCGCGGCGGTCCTGGCGACGGTCATCGGGGTCACACTGGGCCTGCTGCTGGGCAGCGTTCGCCGGCTCCGCATGGCGACCGCGATGGTCGTGGAGTTCATCCGACCGCTGCCCGGGGTTGCGCTGATCCCACTGGTGATATCGCTGATCGGAACCGACGCCCAGACGAAGATCAGCCTGGCGGTGTTCGCCGCGATCTGGCCGATCCTGTTCAACACCATCTACGGGTTGAGCGAGCTCGATCCGCTCTGGCTGGAGGTGGCCCGCACCTACCGCACCCCACGCCGTCGGGTCGCCCTCGCCATCCGGTTGCCGGCCGTCGCCCCCTACGTTCTCACCGGCGCGCGGCTCTCCGTGACCATTGCCCTGATCTCCCTGGTCAGCACGGAATATATGGCCGGCGGATCGATCGGACTCGGCCAATACATCTCCGGCGTCGGAGGTGGTGGGCGCATGGACCTCGTGCTGGCCGGCGTCGTGGTCGCCGGGCTCCTGGCCTGTGGCGTCGACGCTGCGTTGGGGTCGCTCCACCGGCGGCTCCTGACCTGGACCGGATGGGGTGGCCGCGCGGGGGAGCAGCGACAGACCACAAACCGCTCGGTGTTGGGCGTGCGGACGTCGTCGATCGTCCGCGTCGTCGAGCAGTGGGCGCTGTTCGTGCTCTGCGTCGTGGTGTGGCAAGCCGTGACCCAGGCCGCCGCGAATCCCTACTTTCCCAGCCCGACCCTGATCGCCAGCACCGCCAGGCGTCTGTGGCTGGCGGGTCCGGCGCGGTCGCTGTTCCTGTCCGAGCCGGTTTTCCACGACGTCCTGCCCAGCTTGGTGCGGCTCGTCACGGGCTGGGTGCTTGCTGCGGTGATCGGTGTCGCCGTTGGGCTTGTGCTGGGCCGGTGGCGCCTTGCCCGGGAGTACTGCGCTGGGCTGTTGGCGTTCATGCGGGCACTGCCGATCCCGACCTTGGTGCCGGTACTGCTCACCTTGTTCAGTATTGGGCCGCGGATGGAGATCGTGACCATCGCGTTCGGTGCTGTGTGGCCGGTGTTGCTCGGTTCACTCGACGGGGCACGCATGGTTGATCAAGTCCGGTTGGACACAGCCCAGGTGTTCGGCATTACTGGCGTGCGACGCGCCTTCGGCGTCATCGTCCCGTCAGCGCTACCCAACATTTTTGCTGGCTTGCGGATCAGCCTGCCCATTGCGTTCATCATGATGGTCGTCTCTGAACTGGTCGGCAGCACGAGCGGTATCGGCTACCAACTCGTCTTCGCGCAAGGCCAGTCGGACATCCCCGCGATGTGGGCCTGGATCGTCTTGCTGGGAGTGTTCGGATACCTCGCGAACAGCGTGCTCACCGCAGTCGAGCATCGGGTCCTGCGATGACGGGCGGTCGAGCACCGGCATCGACTGCTCGGCGACGGTCGGCGGCCATAGTGCCGATATGGTGAGTGGTCAACGTCGCATTCTGTGTCGCGCCCGGTGAGCAGGAGCCGCATGACCAGGCGACCGGTTCTGGTTGGCCGCATGATCATGTGTTCGGCGTAACGGACTGCTTTCGGCTGCGCAGCCAGAGATAGTGAATCACGACAGGTCAGCGTTCGGTTCATCCGCTTCTGCCTTTCCCTGATCGCGTTCGCTGGCTTGGTGGCGCCATATTCCGCGCAGCGGGTTCGAACACGTCGACGGCAAGTCTGCGGATCAGGCGATGGGATTCGGTTTTGCCCAGCGCGATAGCGGACAACGAACTAAAGATCTTTTCGTGTATCGCGATCTGCGCTGGTTCCTCCAAGAAGTACCCGGCGAGGTCGTGCTGGATGGCCACGACCGGGCCGAACCCGGCGAATTCCATGAGGCAACACGAGCCGGCGAGTCCGGCGTGCGCGCCTGCGCTGTGGGGGATGACGCGGATGTCGATGTGCGGGCGGTCGCCCATCCGCAGCAGGTGATGCAGTTGCGCGGCCATGACCTGCGGGCCGCCGACCGGCAGACGTAGGGCGGCGTCGTTGATGAAGAACCGGCACTGGGGCGGCTTCCCGAGGTCCAGCACGCCCTGGTCGGCACGTCGGCCTGCCACCCTCGACGCGACGGCATCGGACTGGACGGGGACGGCTCGTACGAACACGGAGTACGCGTAGTCGGCGGTGTGCAGCAGCGCGGGAACGGACAAGGCGGCAAACTCGGTGATCCGCGTCGCCCTGTTCTGGTGATCGGTCAGCGTTCGCCGCTGCTCGGCGGCCGACCAACTGAGCTTGCCCAGGTCACGGGCCAACTGCAGGAGGTAGTCCCGTTCGGCCCCCGTGATGTCAAAGATGGCGGCCATCGCCGAGGCGTCGACCTCGGACAGCGGGAGCTTGCCGGTCAGGAACCGGGACACCCGACTCTCTGACCAATCCAGCTTGATGGCGGTGGCTTTGGCGGACAATCCCACGTTCGTCATCGCCGAGCGCAGGACGTAGCCCAGCTCCCGAGTCCGCACGGTCGAGCGTTCCTCCGGCACGTCGCGTCTCCTTGCTGTTGATCGTGTCGCTGGTGTTGTCCGGCTGAGTCCCGCCTGGTGTTCGACGTGTCATGCCGCCACGCGTCAGGACATCTCGGCAGAGTGGGTCGCGCAGGAAATCGGCTGCGCTTGCGACCGCGGCACTGACGGCTATACGCGTTGGGCACGGACCGCCGGCCCCGATTGTGGTGACCGGCGTGGTCCAGGGCTCCCCACGAACCCTGTTGGCCACCGAGCACTATGCGCGGCGCAGCGGATTGATGGACGGCCACCGGACGCTCGTCAAGTGCCGTTCGACGGCCTAGTGTTTTCTGGTTGGCAGGAGCCAGCATCGGTTGCCCTGACGTTTGCTTCGTCGGCGATCACCAGCCTGCCGCCGAGTGTGCTGATCATCGTCTGTAAAGGTGTGCGGAGGGCCTCGATAGGTGAAAGGTGGTCGAGCGAGGGCACTATTACTACCAAACCGGCGGCGTCAAGGAGAGCGTCCCGCAACTCCATGATCCCGGGTCGGGCGAATTGAGAGCCGTCGTACCCTCGGTCGGTGAATGTTTTTACCAGCCGTACGTTTTCGCGCAGACAGGCCGTTGCGATGACCTTCAAGAGTGTGGCAGATTCCGCCGCGTCGTGTTCTTCCAATCGATAGTAGCCGACGGCGGGCGGTTGTTGGGATGGTGTGACAACGTGGGCTGGCATCGCTTCGGCCTTCCGCGAGTAGGTTCCCATCTGACCATCGGGGGCCGCCAATTGTGTGCGTTGGCGCAGTTCCCGATCTTTCGTTGAACTGGTCGGATGTCGGGTGGATTCCGGCGCCTGACGATCCGCTGGCGACCGGCTGATTGGCTGGAGGGCCGGGCATGATCTAGTGCGCCTGCCGAGACACGTATTTCCGGCGCGGTCGGATGAGGACGGTCGCGACGACACAAATTCCGACCGTGGCCTCCATGAGAACCCAATAGATCCCGGTGGATTCGGACGTGAGAAAGTCCAGCAAGGCGAGTGAGCCGGGGCCGGCTGCGGTGCCAGCCACACAGACGCCGATCGTCAACCGCGATCGCCTGCCCCATCGCGATCGTTTCCTAATCGCCAGCACACCAACTGCGGTCGCCGCCATCGCGCCGCAGAGCAGGCTGATCGACGCACTCAAGCCGTAGACAGCGCTCGTCGCAGCTGGCTTGTTCTGTGACCAGGTATAGATCGTAGCGGCGAGGGTGACCTCGGCGACGGCTGCCCAGGTGAAGGCCGTGAGACGGTGTGCGCGTTCCGCGTTTCTGGCCATGGTTCGCGGTCCTCCGTGATCTTTCGTCGATTGGCCGTCCGTGGCCGTGCCTGGTTCAGCTACGGACGCGCCGCAGCGGCAGTCAGGGCACGCTGTCGGACAGGTCAGTACAGCAATTGGTAGCTGGCCGAGAGCCGAACCCGCACCAACATCGGGCCGTGCGTGCTGAGCGCGGCGCGCAACGTCGGTTCGAGATCGGCGGGATCGGTGATGTCCTCGGCGGGGCAGTTCCAGGAGCGGGCCAACCCGCAGAAGTCGGTGCCACCCAACTCCGTGCCCGGCACTTTGTCGTACCCGGCAGAGTCCGCCAACGCGCGTAGCGCACCGTACCCACTATTGTCGAAGATCACGTACGTGACGTTGGCCCGCTGTTGCACCGCGCTCCAGATTCCTTGGATGCTGTAGAGCGACGAGCCGTCACCGAGCAGAGCCAACACCGGGCGCTCTGGCTGAGCCAAGGCAACCCCGATGGCGGCCGGCAACGCGAACCCCAGCACACCGCTCTGGCCCGTGAAGAATCCCCCCGGTCGGCGAATAGGCAGGAAGCGGTGCAGTGCGGGCCGGTGGCTCGGGATTTCCTCGACCACGACAGCGTCCTCGGGCAACACCTCGGAAATGATGGACAACAGGTATTCGGCGGTGATCGGCTGTGTCGCGGCCGGGCGCGCCGGACGAGTGCGCTGCGGCACCGTCGAGGATGACACCGGCTGCGGACGACGCAACTGCCC
>CAJCJE010000992.1 GCA_903970565.1 Candidatus Melainabacteria bacterium
GATCGACGATCGCGCCGGCGCGCCGGTCGAGGCGCGATGATCGGGTCGCGCGGCGCGCACCAGGGTGTTGACTGACAACAGGGTGTGTGTGCGTGTTCACGCGCAGTGTGATGACATGGTGTGGTGGCAGATACTCCTCGCGTGGCGCGCGCCCGCCTTTCCGGCACTGCCGCGACCGGTGCGCTGAGTAGAGCCCGCGAGCTGTACCGCCGTGGGCTGGCCGCCAACAACGCCTGGCGCCCCGGCGAAGGTGCCAAGTTGTTGAAACAGGCCCTGCGTCAGCTCGATCGCGTGGCCGAAGCCGATTCGGTCGAACTACGGGCCCGAATCCTGATCAGCAGCGCGTGGTCCTTCGCCGAGATCAATGGCCTGGACAGCGCCCTCGATGTCCTGCGCTCGGCCGAAGCGCTGCTGCCGTCCGTGCCGGCGCAGGCGAACCGCACCGAGCTGACCGCGAAGTTGGCCGGCCAACGCGGCTGGATATACGGCCGGGCCAACCTCTTGACCGAAAGCATCGCCCAGCTGGACATTGCGGTCGCCATTCGAGATCAGGGCTATGCCGCCGGGGAGGGCAACCACAGTATGCTGGCGACCAGCCTGCTCAACCGGGGCAGTATGCACAACGTCGCCGGTCATCCCGGTCCGGCGAGCCGGGACTTCAGCCGGCTGATCGAGGTCGTCGAGTCCGGACAGTCCGATGACCGTGCCGACGGCGACGAACTCACGATGCTCTCGGCCAAGGCACAGCACGGCCTGGCCGCACTGGCCTGGCGGGTCGGGGAGCTGCCCAGATCTCTCTGGTACTACGAGAAAGCCGTGGCCAGCTATGCCGAGGTCATCCCCAGCGCGCTGCCGAAACTGCGGATGGACCAGGCCGAGGCGATGCTCACCGCCGGACTCACCGAGGACGCGGCCCGGCAGTTGGACGAGGCGCTGCCCGAACTCCGCAGGCTGCGCAACCACCAGCACGCGGCCGAGGCCGAACTGCTCCGCGCGGCTGCCGCGCTGGGCGAGGGCGATCTGCTCGGCGCCCGCAAATGGGCCGGTTCGGCGCGGCGCCGGTTCGAACGACGCGGCAACTCCTCGCTCGGGTCGCGCGCCGCGCTGATCCAGCTGCGGGCCGACGTCGACGACGCGCTGGCCCGTGACCGGGTTCCGGCGAAGTTGGCCGGCCGGGCGCTGGACCTGGCGACCACGTTGGCCCGGCTGGACCTGATCGACCAGTCCGGGGTCGCCCAGCTGCTCGCGGTCCGGCTGGAACTGCGCCGGGGCGAGGTGGACATCGCGGCGCGGCACCTGGCGCTGGTACCCAAACCGCGCCGGGTCACCCCGGTCGACCATCGGATGCTGCGCAGGCTGTGTCTTGCCGAACTCGCGGTCGCCAGAGGCGACCGGCGCCAGGCATTCGTGCAGGCCAGGGCCGGGTTGGCCGAGCTGGGCAAGATCAGGGACCGGATGGGTGGTGCCGAACTGGTCTCCGGCACCGCGGTACACGGCCGCGCCCTCGGCCGGTTGGCGATCCGGTTGGTGATCGAGTACTCCCGCACGCCGGCCCGTCAGTTGTTCGGCTGGCTGGAGCGGACCAGGGCGCAGGTCTACCGCTACCAGCCGCTGCCGGCCCCGACCGATCCGGTGCTGGCCGAGCGGGTCGCGGAGTACCGCTATCTCAGCCGAGAGGTACAACAGACGCAGCTGCGCGGGTCGCCGAACCGGGAACTGGTGTCGCGACATGCGGCGCTGGGCCGCGAGGTGCGGCGGTCGGGTTGGCGGGCCAGCCCGTGGGGGCAGGCCCGGCCGATGGCCGGCATCGACGAGGTCTTCGCCGAACTCGGCGACCGCGCGATGGTCAGCTATCTGGCCACCTACGACGAGATCATGGCCCTCGTCCTGGTGGCCGGCCGGGTCCGGCTGGTGCCGCTCGGCGCCGCGTCCACGATCACCGTGGCCGCCCAGGAGCTACATGCCGACCTGGACGCGCTGGCCCCGGACTGGCTGACCGGCCCGATGGCCGACGCGGTGTCGGCCTCCGCCGTGCGCAGGGCCACCAGACTCGACGAGCAGCTGCTGCGCCCGCTCGCCCCGCTGCTCGGCGACCGCGACCTGGTGGTGATCCCGATCGGCGCGCTGTACGCGGTTGCCTGGGGGGTACTGCCCTCGCTGCGCGGCCGGCCGGTGGTGGTCGCGCCGTCGGCAACGGCCTGGCTGGCCGCGCAGCGCTCGGCTCCACGGGACGGCGCGACCGTGCTCGTCGGTGGCCCCGGCCTCCAGGCGGCCGTCGGTGAGGTCGGCGGCCTTCGCCGGTACCGCCCGGACGCCGAACTGCTCAACGCCGAGGCGGCCACCGTGCGGGAGGTCCTTGCCGCGCTGGACGGCGCGGCGCTCGCGCACGTCGCCGCGCACGGCGCACACGAACCGGACAACGCGCTGTTCTCCCGGCTGGAACTGTGGGACGGGCCCCTTTTCGCGCATGAGATGGCCCAGCTGCGCCGGCCACCTCAGCATGTGGTGCTGGCCGCCTGCGAACTCGCGCTGTCCCGGATTCGGCCCGGCGACGAGGCGCTCGGGTTCGCCGGTGCGCTGCTGTCGGCGGGTGGTCGTACGGTGACCGCGGCGGTGACCCGCGTCGGCGACGAGGCCGCCGCGGCGGCGATGGCCGAATA
>CAJCJE010000993.1 GCA_903970565.1 Candidatus Melainabacteria bacterium
TCGGCGAGCGGGCACCCGCCACGGCGTACCTCAATGCCGAGGACTATCTCGGGCGACCCGCAGACCAGGTCGTTTCCGAACTGACCCAGCGGGGGCTGCGGACCAGACTGAGCACCAGGGGCGGTGCGGCACCGGCGAACCCGGCCAGCTGCGTGGTGCGTTCGGTAACACCAACGGGCACTGTGCCGATCGGCACCGTGGTCACGATCACCTGCGGTTCCCCGGAGGCCACCGGATGAGGCCGAGAGCGGGAATACTGCAAGGACGACCGGGGGCGACAAGGCATGATGAGAAGACCGTTGACGAGGAGCGGGACCAAGCACTCATGAGCGAGCGCAGCGAGCGAATCAATCAACACAGCGTGCTCCGTGCCGCATCGCTGCCCACGGTGAAGCGAGGACGGCGATGAGCACCCCGCGACTGCTGTCCAACCGCTATGAGCTGGGCGAGACAATCGGCTATGGCGGCATGTCCGAAGTGCACAAGGGCCGCGACGTGCGCCTGTCCCGCGACGTCGCGATCAAGGTGCTGCGTGCCGACCTCGCCCGCGATCCCCAGTTCCAGGAGCGGTTCCGGCGCGAGGCGCAGAACGCGGCCGCGCTGAACCATCCGGCGATCGTCGCCGTGTACGACACCGGCGAGACCACCACCGAGTTCGGGCCGTTGCCCTACATCGTGATGGAGTTCGTCGACGGCCGGACCCTGCGCGACATCGTCAAGACCGAGGGACCGCTGCCCAGCAAGCGGGCGATGGAGGTCATGGCGGACGTCTGCGCCGCGCTGGACTTCAGCCACCGGCACGGCATCGTGCACCGGGACGTCAAGCCGGCCAACGTGATGATCACCAGGACCGGCGCGGTCAAGGTGATGGACTTCGGCATCGCGCGCGCGGTCGCCGACGGCCAGGCGCAGATGACCCAGACGGCGGCCGTGATCGGCACCGCGCAGTACCTCTCCCCCGAGCAGGCCAGGGGCGAGTCGGTGGACGCGCGCAGTGACGTGTACGCGGCCGGCTGCGTGCTGTTCGAGCTGCTCACCGGGGAGCCGCCGTTCACCGGTGACTCGCCGGTCGCCGTGGCCTACCAGCATGTCCGGGAGGACCCGAAGCCGCCGTCCTCGCTGAACCCGAGGGTCAACCCGGCGCTGGACGCGATCGTGCTCAAGGCGATGGCCAAGGGGCCGGCCAACCGGTACCAGTCCGCCGCCGAGATGCGCGGCGACCTGGTCCGGGTGCTGTCCGGGCAGCGACCGGCCGCGCCGCAGGTGATGACCGACGAGGACCGCACCTCGATCATGGGCGCCGGGCGCACCGAGGTCATGGGCGGTCGACACCGGCCGGACGCGCTGGACTCCGACTACGACGACTACGACCCGGACGAGGAGGACCGCAGGGCACGCCGCAAGCGGGCCTGGATCATCGCCGGGATCGTGGCCGCCGTCGTGCTGGTGATCGTGCTCGCGGTCTGGCTGATCCCGAAGCTGGGCAGCGACAGCAACACCACGGCCCAGATCGCCGTGCCGGCCACCCTCGTCGGCACCCTGGAACAACAGGCCGAGCAGCAGCTCACCCAGGCCGGTCTGAGCTTCAAACTCGGCACCCCGCTGATCTGCGCGCCCGGCGCCAACGGCCAACCGGCGCCGTGCCAGGCGGACTCCGAGGGCAAGGTCATCTCCACCGACCCGCCCGCCGGGACCAAGGTGGCCGCGGGCAGCACGGTGACGCTGACCATCGGACAGGCGCCCCCGACGGTCAACAACCTGCCCGACCTCAGTGGGCTGACCCTCCAGGCGGCGACCCAGAAGGTCCAGCAACTCGGTCTCCAGCTCGCGGAGAACCCGACCAGCCAGCCGACCCTGGACCCGACCAAGGTCAACACCGTGGTGCCGGACAGCCAGGTGCCGGCGGCCGGCGCGAGCGTGGCGGCCAACGGCACGGTGACCGTCACCCTGTTCGCCGCACCGACCCAGGTCCAGGTCAAGGACGTCACCGGTCAGCTGTACGACCAGGCGCGGACCATCTTGCAGGGCCAGGGTTTCAAGGTGGCGAAGGCCACCGAGGCCAACGCCGATCCGGCTGGCACGGTCGAGTCGGAGAATCCGGGTGCCGGCACGATCCAGCCGCAGGGCACCACGATCACGCTGACCGTTTCCGACGGCACGCTGGCCACCTTCACCATGCCGGACCTCTCCGGTGAGACGGTGTCGCAGGCGACATCCCAGTTGCAGGGGCTGGGCTGGACCGGTTCGTTCGACCAGACCACGGTCCCGACCAACAACCTGACCCTGGACGGTCAGATCTCCGACCAGCAGCAGGACCCGAACAGCTCGGTGCAGAAGAACGCCTCGATCGGCATTGCCGTCTACAAGTTCAGTACCGGTTTGCCGACCGGTCCCGGCGGCGGTGGCATCGGCTAGCCGCGCGACGGCTGAGAAAGACGGGCCCGGTGCGCGGTGGCGCTACCGGGCCCGTCTCGGATGTCTGGCGGGGGTCGGGTCAGGAACCGACGCGGGCGGCCGAGGCCAGCCGGCGCATGTCCTTCTCCAGGTCGGCGACGGTGGCTTCGGGTACCGCGTGACCGCAGGTCGCCAGCCAGTTGGCGAGCATCCGGTGGCCGCCGTCGGTGAGTACCGACTCCGGGTGGAACTGCACGCCCTCGACCGGGAGTTCGCGGTGCCGCATCGCCATCACGATGCCGTCCGCGCCGGCCGCCGCGCTCTCGGTCCAGCCGGTGATCTCGAACTCGGCCGGAATGCTGCCGCGCCGCACGGTCAGCGAGTGGTACCTGGTCGCGGTGAACGGATCGGGCAGGCCGGCGAGCAGGCCGGTGCCGGTGTGGTGCACCTGGCTGGTCTTGCCGTGCAGCAGCTCCGGCGCCTGTTCGACGATGGCGCCCCAGGCCGCGCCGATGGCCTGGTGACCGAGGCAGACCCCGAGCACCGGCAGCCGGCGGTTCGCGCACTCGCGGATAACCTCGATGCTGCGACCGGCCCGCTCCGGGGTACTCGGACCGGGGCTGACCAGTACCCCGGCCACCCCGTCCAGCGTCGCGCCGAGCGACTCGGGAGCCAGCTCGGCGGCGTCGTTGCGCCAGACCGTGCTGTCCACGCCGAGCTGGGCGAGGTACTGCACCAGGTTGTAGACAAAACTGTCGTAGTTGTCGACCACGAGCAACCGCATACGACCAGCCTACGGGCCGGTTCAACTCGAATTCCGACACCACCCGGAGACCGGGCCCGGAGTCGTTGTTTCATGTGAAACCTCGCGAGCGGCACCTCGCGCGGCTCAGCCGCCGGCGGTCACGTTGTTGAACGGCAGCAGCGGATCGACCGCCGGGAAGATCACGAAGAACAACAGCGCGACCACCGCGCACACCGCCAACACGGCGAGCACCAGCCGCACCGCGAACGGACCGGGCAGGTGCCGCCAGATCCAGCCGTACATCAGCTGGTCTCCTTCAGCTCTGGTGGCGTGTAGTTCGGGTGCGAGGGGTCCTTCTGCCAGTCCTTCACCAGTACCGCGTGCAGGATCAGCCGCTGGATGTCGGAGAACTTCGGGTTGCAGGTGGTCAGCGTCATCAGCGAGACCTCCTGGCCGGAGGAGAGGTTGGTGTACGGGTAGTGCGGCACCGGGGCGACCACGTCCCCCTCGGACGGCAGCACGATCTCCTGGCCGTCGGTCTGCGAGTACTCCCCGCCCAGCGGGCGCACCTTGGCGTCGCCGTCCGGTCCGTTGCACAGCGGCTGGCTGGCCCCGGTGCTCGCCCAGGTCGCGCGCTGACTTTTCAACGGCAGCATCCGGTAGACGTACCAGTCGCTCTGGGTCTCCACGATGATCGAGTCACACGGCTGCACCAGCGCGAGGTCGTCGAACGGGGCGCCCTCGCCGACCCGGTGCCCGGCGACCGCGAAGTTGCCCGGCTGGCCGGGCAACTGGGTGCCGATGTAGTGGCCGGGGCCGATGGCGAGGTCGTTGGCGTTGGTGCCCTCGATGATGGTGAACTCGTAGTCGGCACCCAGGGCCGGGATGAACATCTTCGCGATGCCCTGGCCCTCGGTCACGTTGTAGTGCGTACTGCGCGCGGCGCCGACGGTGTCCCATTCCTTGTTCAGCGCGGCGGTCGCGGTGTCCTGCTTCTGCGCGGAGAAGATGTTGGTGATGTACACCTCGTAGACCACGAACAGCAGCACCACCAGGCCGGCCGTCAGGCACAACTCACCGATACCGCGCACCACGCTCCGGCCGCGCCCGCCACCACCGGCCGGGGGGCGGACGGGTGAGTCCCCGCGCCGGGTCCGGGCCTGCTCGGGGCCCTCGGCGCCGTCCGGGTCGTAGGAGTCGTAGGAGTCGTCCTCGGCGCCGTAGCCATCGTCGTAGTGACTGTCGTAGCGGTCGGCGTAGCCGCCGTCATCGGCACCGTAGGACCGGTCACCGCCGATGTAGCCGGTCTTCTCGGGGTCGTCGGCGAAGCCGTGCGCGCCACCTCTGCCAGGTCCGTGCAGGTCGTCGATCCGGGCGATGAACTCCGTCGGGTGTTCACCCGGTCCGGGGCCCGGTACTGATCCGTGCCGTGGCGTCGGCCAACCATCGCCGGTCCCCGGCGGTACCGGTGGGTCCTGGCTCACCGTCAAACCTCCGAACCGTGTTGAAAACTGCCCATCCGGACAGGTGCGTCACAACGATCCCGGCAGGATCTGCCTACTCGTTGTCCGCGAGCCCGCTCAGTTACGTTAACGTGTTCACTCGGATGTGGTTGCGCGGCAGCCGCAATCCCACCCATGAGCGCTCGGTGCCCAGTTCCAGCCAGGCGAGGACAGTATGCCCAAGTCGAAGGTCCGCAAGAAGACCACGTACAGCGCACCCGTCGACCGTCGTACGCCGGTCAAGGCGAGGATGGCCGGTCCGTCGAGTCCGGTGTACATCGGGGTCATGCTCGGCATGATGCTGATCGGTCTGGCCTGGCTGGTGGTCACCTATATCGCGGAGAGCCAGATCGGCTTCCTCAACGCGCTCGGTCCGTGGAACTTCGCCATCGGCTTCGCGCTGATGATCGGTGGTCTGCTGATGACCATGCGCTGGCGCTGACGGGCCTCACGCGGGAACCGATTCGCCTTTCGACCTTTCCGGCCCGTCTCGTATCCCGAGCCGTGACATGGCCGGGATGACGCTGAATCACCCAGGATCGGCAACGTCACCCCTTCGTGGCCTTGCCGATCCCTCGTTGTTGCGGGTAATTCATCTCTGCGTTAGTGAACGACATACCTGTAAGTCATCCCCACTGGGGATAACTCCTGTGGACAACCCGGCGAAATCCCACCCGTTCGGCGGTTGGTCCCGCCGCGAGGATCAGATCTTGCGGCCGACGGCGGCATAGGCCCCGGAACGCCACGGGTCGCAGACGTCCAACTCGCCTCGCCACTGCGCGGTGAACACCAGGCCCGGCTCAACGAGTTCGTAGCCCTCCAGGAACGTGGCCACCCGGTCCCGGTTGCGCATCACCACCGCGTTGGCGGTCTGCCCGTACGCGGTCGCGATGTCCTCCATCTCCGGCCGGTCGTCCGCGGTGGCGTGGCTGAGCGCGAGGTAGCTGCCGGCCACCGTGGCGTCCCGATAGGCCGCGACCAGGTCCTTCGGGTTGTCCGATTCGGCGACGAAGTGCATCGCGGTGTACATCAGCAGCCCGACCGGCTCGGTGAAGTCGATCTGCGACCTGGTGACCGGGCTGTTGAGCACCGAGGGCACGTTCCGGTAGTCGGCCCGCAGGATATCGGCATTGTCGTTGTCGGAGAGCATCAGCTCGCTGTGCGCGACCGCGACCGCCTCGAAGTCCACGTACACCACCCGGCAGGCCGGGTCGACGGCCTGGACCACCTCGTGGGTGCTGCCCGCCGAGGGAATGCCGGAGCCGAGGTCGAGGAACTGCCGGATGCCCTGCTCGGCGAGGAACTTGCTGGAGCGGCGCAGGAAGCTGCGATTCTCGATGGCCAGGAAGGCGATGTCCGGCATGATGTCCGTGACCTGCTTGGCGAACGCCCGGTCCACGTCGAAGTTGTTCGCGCCGCCCAGAATGTAGTCATACACCCGAGCCGCGTTCGGCTTGGTGACGTCCACGTCGGCCGGTACCCAACTCATGTCCTCGGCAGCCATGCCACATTCCTCTTCCACCAACGCCATTGGCGTCGCGGAACGGACCCGGACGCCGGAGAACAAAACGAGGAAACCCATGATGCACCATGACCACCGTCGGCCCGCGCCGTCTCGCCCCGGCCGGGCGCATTGACCTCGCGATCCACCGTAATGGCGTAACTGTGCCCGGCCCGGCCGGTAGGCCAGACTG
>CAJCJE010000994.1 GCA_903970565.1 Candidatus Melainabacteria bacterium
TGCCTGCTGGCCTTCACCGCCTACCTGCGCGGTGACGGCGTACTCGCCGGGATCGCCCTCGAACAGGCGGAAACGGCCGACCCCGGCCACCGGCTCACCGGTCTGCTGCGCAACGCGCTGCTGTTCGGACTGCCCCCACACGAACTGCTCGCGGCCTGCACCGAGGCCGCCGAGCTGGCCAGACAAGAACTGATGGAGGAGCGAGAATCATGAACGACCACCGCAGCGCACCCGGCCGACGCCGACCGGGCGTTCTCGACCGAAACTCAGGCGCCGGCCCTGGCCTTGGTGAAGGT
The DNA here is from genome assembly GCA_903970565.1 of Candidatus Melainabacteria bacterium. Lineage (GTDB taxonomy): Bacteria > Actinomycetota > Actinomycetes > Mycobacteriales > Pseudonocardiaceae > CAJCJE01. The sequence goes on from CAJCJE010000994.1 coordinate 297, forward strand.
CCAGGCATCCCGAACGATCTCGGTCAGATCGGCCTTGGCCGGTTCCCATTTGAACTCGGTGCGTGCCTTGTCGCTGGAAGCGACCAGCACGGCCGGGTCGCCGGGCCGGCGAGCGGCCATCGTCACCGGGATCTCATGGCCGGTCACCTGCCGGCAGGTCTCGATGACTTGCTTCACCGAGAAACCCGTTCCGTTGCCGAGGTTGTAGATCTGGTGTTCCCCCGGCTCGGCATGGTCGAGGGCGAGCAGGTGCGCGTCGGCGAGATCGGTGACGTGGATGTAGTCCCGCACGCAGCTGCCGTCCCCGGTCGGATAGTCCTCGCCGTAGATGGCGACGCTGTCGCGTTGGCCGAGCGCGACCTGCAACACGATCGGGATCAGGTGGGTCTCGGTGGTGTGCCGCTCACCGAAGCGGCCGTGCGCGCCGGCCACGTTGAAGTAGCGCAGGCTGACCGCGGCCAACCCGTGCGCGGCGGCGTAGGAGGTCATCGCGTTGTCGATGGCGAGCTTGGTGGCGCCGTAGGTGTTCGTCGGCCGAGTCGCGGCGGTCTCCAGGACCGGCACCGTCTCCGGCTCGCCGTAGGTGGCAGCGGTGGAGGAGAAGACCAGGCGCGGCACGGAATGTCGGCGGATCGCCTCCAACAGCCGCAGCGAGGTGACCACGTTGCCGTACCAGTACTTGGCTGGTTCCCGCATGGACTCCGCGACCAGCGACTTGGCCGCGAAGTGCAGCACACCGTCGAAACCCTCCGGCAGCAGCGTGTCGGCGATCTCGGCGATATCGCCCTCCACGAAACGGCAACCGTCCGGAACGGCATCGACATGTCCGGTGGACAGGTCGTCGACCACCACCACGTCATGGCCGGCCTCGATCAGCCGGGCCGCGCAGACGCTCCCGACATAGCCGGCGCCACCGGTCACGAGCAGCTTCACCGTGTTCCTCGCCTTCGTCAAAGTCGATCAGGTCGATCAACCATCAGTCGATCTGGCGACCCCAGTGTGCACGGTTGCGTGAACCCGGTAGGCGCGCCCCCAACCGCAGCGCGCCTACCTGCCCAGATCGAATCCGTAACTGGCCGACTACTGATCACGACCGGCTCCGGCGGACGGTATCGCGGTGAACAGCCTCGGCTGGGTGAACGAGCGCCCGACGAAGGCTGCGGTGACCTGCCGCTCCACCTCCGGCCGAAGCTCCTCGGAAACCAGCGCGATAGCCGAACCGCCGAACCCGCCACCCATCATGCGGGCACCCAGCGCACCGGCGGCCAACGCCGCGTCGACCGCGACATCGAGTTCGACACAGGACACCCGGTAGTCGTCGCGCAGGCTCTGATGCGACAGCGTCAACAAAGGACCGACCTCGGCGAGTTTGCTGGCGCGCAGCAGATCGACGGCGTCCAGCACCCGCGCGTTCTCGGTGACCGCGTGCCGGACCAGCGGACCGAGTTCACTCGGCAGCGTGGCCAGCGCACCGGGCAGGTCCTCGGTGGACACATCCCGCAGCGCCGGCACGCCGAGCAGCTCAGCGGCCCGTTCGCAGCCCCGCCGCCGGTCTCCGTACTCCGAGTCGCCCAGCGCGTGGTTGACCCGGGTGTCGATGATCAGCACCTCCAGGCCCTCCGCCGCCGCGTCGAACGGCACCTGCTCGGCGGCACCGGACCGGACATCGAGGAACAGCACATTCGCCTCGGTGCAGCACATCGACGCGGTCTGGTCCAACACTCCGCTCGGGACGCCGACGAACCGGTTCTCGGCCTGGTGCGACCATTCGGCGACCTGCGCCCGCTCGGCATAGCCTGCGCCGATCTCGTGGCCGGCCAGACCGAGCAGTGCCAACGCGATCGCGCATTCCAGCGCGGCCGAAGAGGACAGTCCGGCACCGGCCGGCACATTCCCGGCGATGACCAGCTCCGCGCCGGCGGAGATGTCCGCGACGCCGATGTCACGCAGTACCCAGGCGACCCCGGCCGGGTAACCGGCCCATCCGGACGGAGAACCGGGGCGCAGGTCGGCGACGGCGAACGGTTCGGCCTGCTGCGGCCGGCCGTCGTCACCAACGGTGCTCACCAGGATGCGGCCGTCGGTCCGGCGCGTCGCGGCGACCGAGGTCCGGTGCGGCAGCGCGAAGGGCAACACGAAGCCGTCGTTGTAGTCGGTGTGCTCGCCGATCAGGTTCGCCCGGCCGGGGGCGGACCAGACACCCTGCGGTTCTCGGCCGTACAGCTCGCGGAATGCGTCCAGCGCGCGATGGATGGTACTCACCGAGCGTGCACCAACACCGCGTGCGCGACAGCGGTCTGGATGCGAGCCGGGTCACCGGAGCCCCGAACCTCGACGGTGCCGCCCCGGTCCCCGATCGGTGAGACGTCGATGGTGCTGCCCGGCATGACGCCGATCGCCTTCAGCTCGCTCATCAGGCCGATGTCCAACTGCACGTGTTCGGCGATGCTGCGGATCTCCACCCGGCCACCGCCACGGCGGGCCACCTCGTCCACCCGGACCAGTTCCGGTCCCAGCGGCGGGGCCGCGTCACCGGCGCCGAGCTTGTCCAGACCAGGGATCGGGTTGCCGTACGGCGAGGTGGTGGGGTGGTCGAGCAGTTGTACGAGTTTGCGTTCGACGGCCTCGCTCATCACGTGTTCCCAGCGACATGCCTCGCTGTGCACGTTCTCCCATTCCAGACCGATCACATCGACCAGCAGTCGCTCGGCGAGGCGGTGCTTACGCATGACCGCGATGGCCAGTTCGCGACCGTGGTCGGTCAGTTCCAGATGGCGGTCGTCGGCTACCAGCAGCAGAGCGTCGCGTTCCATGCGAGCCACCGTCTGGCTGACCGTGGGGCCGCTTTGCCCCAGCCGCTCAGCGATCCGGGCACGCAGCGGCACCACGCCCTCTTCCTCCAGCTCATAGATCGTCCGGAGGTACATTTCGGTGGTGTCGATGAGGTCGTTCACACCAGTCCCCTAACGTCTTTGACAATGGTAGTCGTAACGATGGACAACATCCGAATGTCGGTGGTCAACGACGGTTGCGGCGGCTACCGGTAGGACCCGGCAGGATGTCGGGATGCGCGCCTTGATGACCACGGCCGAACTGGCCGCAGAACTCGCCAGCGACATCCCCCCGACGCTGTTGGACGTCCGCTGGAAACTGGGTGGACCGTCTGGTCGCCTCGACCACCAGCAGGGTCACCTGCCCGGCGCGGTGTTCCTCGACCTCGATGCCGACCTCGCCGCGCCGCCCGGCGCCGGTGGCCGGCATCCGCTGCCGGAGCCCGCCGCGCTACAGACCGCGCTGCGTGCCGCCGGGGTCCGCACCGGTCGTCCGGTGGTCGTCTACGACGCCGGGGACGGCTCGGTCGCGGCCAGGGCCTGGTGGCTGCTGCGCTGGTCGGGACATATCGAAGTGGCCGTACTCGACGGCGGGTACGGGGCGTGGACCACGGAGAACCGGGAGGTGAGTACGGAGCCGGCACAGCCAGCGCCGGGTGACATCGAGGTACGGCCGGGCGCGATGCCGGTCCTGGACGCCGTCGAGGCCGCGAAGCTGGCCAGGACGGGCATCCTGCTGGACGCCAGGGCACCGGAGCGCTACCGGGGCGACGTCGAACCGGTCGATCCGCGCGCCGGTCACATCCCCGGTGCGCGCAACGCACCCTTCGCCGGGCACGTCGGACCGGATGCCCGCTGGCAGGACCCGGCCGCGCTCGCCGAGCGATTCCGAGGGCTCGGCGTCGAACAGGGCGAACCGGTCGGCGCCTACTGCGGTTCCGGCGTCACCGGCTCCTCGGTGGTGCTCGCCCTCGAGGTCGCCGGACTGACCACACCGGACCAGCCGGCCGCGCTCTACGCCGGCTCCTGGTCGCACTGGTGCGTCGACCCGACCCGCCCGGCCGCGACCGGCGCCGAACCAGGCTGACCGCTGAGCACCCCCGTGCCCAGCCCACCAGCCGAACAACAACAACCAACGGGGCGGGG
>CAJCJE010000995.1 GCA_903970565.1 Candidatus Melainabacteria bacterium
CGCCCCCGCCGGCAGCGGGCCGGCCTCGGCGATCTCGTCCCAGCCCAGCGCGCGCCGGCCGCGCCGGGCGAGATGATCGGCGATCTCCCGGATGAACCAGCCGTGCAGGCCGGCGGCATCGGGCAGGCCCAGTTCGGCGGCCCGCGCCCTGGCCGCGTCGCTGCGCAGCCACTGCCCGGTCGGCACCTCGTCGCCGCCGACCCCGATCACCGGGGAGTCGAACACCGCCAGGACCTGGTCGAACACGGCGCGGAAGAACTCGACCGTCTCCTCGCTGCCGTTGAGCACGTTCTCGTTGATGCCCCAGGAGGTCCACACCTCCAACTGCTCGCCGGTGTTGCCCAGTTCCGGATAGGCCGCGATCGCGGCCTGCGCGTGACCGGGCACGTCGACCTCGGGGACCACCGTGATGGCCCGATCGGCGGCGTAGCGGACGATTTCGCGCAGGTCGGCGGTGGTGTAGTAACCGCCGTGCGGGCGGTGGTCGCGCAGGTTGCCCTCCTTGACCCCGACCGTCGATTCCCGCCGCCAGGCCCCGATCTCGGTCAGGCGCGGATACTTCGGCACCTCCAGGCGCCAGCCCTGGTCGTCGGTCAGGTGCAGGTGCAGCACGTTGAGCTTGTGCGCGGCGAGCAGGTCGATGAACCGCAGCACCTGCGCCTTGGGCAGGAAGTGCCGGGCCACGTCGAGCAGGCAGCCGCGCCAGCGCAGCGCGGGATGGTCGGCGATCCTGCCGCACGGGACGAGCCACTGTCCATCATGGACACGGGAACTCCGGAACGCTGCTGGACCGAGGAGTTGGCGCAGGGTCTGGCTCGCGTACTCGGCGCCGGCCAGGTCGGCGACCAGGACCTCGATCCCGGTCGGGGTGATGGTCAGCCGGTAGCCCTCGGTCTCCGCAACGGTCGCGGTGTCCTGGCGGAACGTGATCGCCGCCGCCTCGGCCACCGGCAGCGGGAGGCCGGTGGCGGCGCGGAGCTGGGCGGCGAACCGGGCGAGCACCGGGGCGCTCACCGGGTCGGCCGAAATCGCGGTGTCCGCGTCGAGGATGAACGAACCGGGCGCCGGTTGGACGGAAACCGGTTGGGGGAGCAGCAGATCCAGCATCAGAACAACACCATCGCAACGGCCGGCACGTCGAGACTCCCGGCGACCGGGCCGGGCAGGCCGGTGTTGGCATCGCGGGGCAGCCAGGTCACCGTGCCGGAGTTCTGGTTGGCCACCACGAACCAGCTCTCCGTCGGGTCGAGGGCGAAGTGGCGTGGCCAGTCGCCGCCGATCGGGATCGTGCCCAGCAGGGTCAGGCTCGCGCCGCCGTCGCCGACCGAGAAGGTGGCCAGGCTGTTGTCGCCCCGGTTGGCGACGTAGACGAACCGGCCGTCCTGGGACACCGCGATCTCCGCCGGATAGTTCGGCGTGGTCGGATCGGGGCCGAGGGTGCCGACGATCTGGCCGGGGATGAGCGTGCCGCTGGCGGCGTCCCAGCCGAAGGCGATCACCTCCGAGGCGTCCTCGGCGACCAGGTAGCCGTGCGCGGCGTTCGGATGGAAGATCAGATGCCGGGGGCCGGTGCCCTTGGCGACGACGATCTGGTCGTGCGGGACCAGTTTCCCGGTCGTGGTGTCCAACTGGTACACGTACACCGAGTCGGTGCCGAGGTCGACCGAGAGAATCCACCGGCCGCTGGGATCGGTGAGGATCTGGTGCGCGTGCGGGTCACCCCCGGTGCCGCCGGTCTGCGTGACGAGGTCGGTCAGCTCACCGATGCTGCCGTCGGAGTTCAGCGGCAGCACGGCCACGCTGCCGGCGTCGTAGTTGGCCGCGAGCAGGTAGTTCCCGGTCGGATGGACGCTCAGGTGGGTGGGGCTGCCGCCCTGGGTCGACCGCGTGTTGACCACCACCGGTGCCGGGCCGTCCAGCCGCAACGCGGTCACCGTGCCGGTGGGGTCCTCGTTGGTGGTGTAGAGGTGGCTGCGGTCCGGCGAGTAGGCCAGCCAGGACGCATCCGGCACCCCGCTCACCCTGGCCCCCAGCGCCACCGTGCCGGTCGCGGTGTCCGTGTCGGCTTGATCGAGGCCGTCGCCGCCACTGGTGGAGTAGCTGCCGAGAAAGGTCGACTCGGTCATCTGCTTCGGGCTCTCCTTGGTATCGGATTCGGGTATTGGATTCGGGGTGGTGCGCGGCGGTGGTGCTGCGGTTGCGTTGCCGGGCAAGGCTGACGCGGCGAGGCCGGCCGCAGGAGGGTTCAGCGGGAGCGGCGGATCGAGTGTCCGGGCAGGGCGCCGGTGGGTCTGCCCTCGTCGAGCACGGCGACGCCGTTGACCAGCACGTAGTGGATGCCGGTCGCGGGCTGTCGCGGTTCGGTGAAGGTTGCGCGGTCGGCGACGGTGTCCGGGTCGAAGGCCACCAGATCGGCGGCGTGGCCGAGCCGGATGCGGCCCCGGTCGGTCAACCGGAGCCGGTCGGCCGCCCGGCCGGTCAGGTGGGCGATGCACTCCTCCAGTCCGAGCACCCCCAGTTCCCGCACATAATGGCCCAGATAACGCGGAAAAGTGCCCCAGGCGCGCGGATGCGGGCGGTCGCCGCAGAGCAGGCCGTCGCTGCCGCCGGTATGCGTCGAGTGCCGCATGATCGTGCGCACGTTGTGTTCGTCGCCGACGTGCATCAGGCACGAGGTGCCCAGGTGCTCCGCGAGGAGCGTGTCGAAGTACAGCTCGGCCGCCGGTACGCCCGCCGTCCGCGCCGACTCGGCGACGGTGCGACCGACCAGGTGCGCGTTGCGTTCCTCGCGGACCCCGTTGATCTCGATCCAGTTCCAGTCGATCGGCACCCCGTGGCAGCCGTCCGAGCCGATGTCCTCCAGCTCCCGGCGAATCCGCTCCCGAGCGTCCTGATCGGACAGTCGAGTCAGGGTGGCGGCCGGACCGCCTTCCGTTGCCCAGCTGGGTAACAGCGCGGAGAGGTAGGTCGCGCCGGCCAGGTAGGGGTAGGTGTCCAGGGTGATGTCAGCGCCCTCGGCGATCGCCGCGTCGAGCAGGGCGAGCAGTTCCCCGGCCCGGCCGGCGTTCTCCGGGAAGTTCATCGTGGCGTGCGCGAGATGCAGTGGAGCGCCCGACTGCCGGGACACCGCGATCATCTCGGCGAAGGCGTCCAGCGCGCCCGCGCCATAGCTGCGGTGGTGCGGGCTGTAGTAGCCGCCGGCCTCGCCGGTGACCCGGCACAGCGCGACCAGTTCCGCGTCCTGCGCGTACATGCCGGGGGTGTAGGTCAGTCCGGAGGACAGACCGACGGCACCCTCGCGCAGCGACTGCGCCAGCGTCGCGCACATCGCGGCGAGTTCGGCGTCGCCCGGCGGCCGGTTGTCCCAGCCGACGTGCAGCATTCGCAGCGTGCCCTGCGGGACGAGGTAGGCCGCGTTCACCGCGATGCCCTCGTCGAGCCGGTCCAGGTACTCACCGACCGAGCGCCAGTTCCAGTCGAAGCCGGCCGGGTCGCCGTTCCAGCCGGCCAGTTGTTCGCGCAGCGCGGCCAGCACGGTGTCGTCGACCGGCGCGTAGGACAACCCGTCCTGGCCGAGTACTTCCAGCGTCACGCCCTGGCTGACCTTGGCCAGATGATCCGGCTCGGCCAGCAGCCGCAGATCCGAATGCGAGTGCATGTCGATGAAACCGGGCGCGAGCACCACACCCTCGGCGTCGATGACGCGGGTCGCCGACAGCGTGCCGGGTGCCTCGATCGCCGCGATCCGGCCGGCGCCGATGCCGAGGTCGGCCCGGTAGCTCGGGGTCGCGCAGCCATCCACCACCCTCGCCCCGCGAAACACGATGTCCAGCACGCGCTGACTCCGATCAGTGGTGGCGCGGTCAGCAGGATCAGAAGGCTGTCAGGAGGATCAGAAGAAGGTGCGGACCAGGTCGACGACCAGGTCTCCCTCGACCACCGGGATCAGCGGCCACTTGTCGAACACCGTGCAGGGATGGGAGAGCCCGAGCCGGACCCAGTCGCCGACCGCGACCGGCGAACCGGCCGGCAGGGCGAGGAAGGCGTGCTGGTCGCTGAGCTTGCGCACCCGGTGACCGGTCAGTTCGCCGACCGTGCCGTCCGGTTTCCGGAGGCGCTGTGGTTGCGGCAGGCCCTCGTCGAAGGAGGCGTCCCGCTTGCCCACGGTCAGGATCGCCAGGTCCGGTTCCGGCAGCGAACTCACCTGCGCCCAGGCGTGCAGGGCGGGCCGGAACGCGCGCTCACCGGCGTCGCGCAGCGGCGAGAGCGCCCGGTAGAAACCATCGTCGTGGGTGACGTAGGCGCCGCTGCGCAACACCGGCAGCACCGGAATCTCGACCGGCCACGGCTCGCCGAGCACCTCGGCGACCCGGTCGAAGTAGGCGCTGCCGCCGGCGGTCACGATCACCCGCTCCAGTCCGGCGAAATGGCCCCGGCCAGCGAGGTCGACGGTCAGCGCGCGCAGCCCGCGCACGAATGACTCCACAGTGGACATCGCGACCTCGTGCCCACCGTGCGCGATGACGCCCTCGTAGCCGCCGACCCCGACCAGCCGCAGCGACCGGCTCGCCCGCACCGCCTCGGCGATCTCCGGTCCGACCGCGAGATCGCGGACCCCGGCCCGACCGTCCTGGCCGCCGACCTCGATCAGCACGTCGACCGGCCGGTCGAGTTCGCGGGAGCGCAGTGCCTGGTCCATCAGTCCGACGCCGGCGACCGAGTCGACCCAGCAGGAGAACTCGAAACCGGGATCGCCGGCCAGTTCGTCGGCCAGCCAGTGCAGCCCGGCCGGGTCGACCAGTTCGTTGGCCATCATGATCCGGCTGACTCCGAAGGCCCGGTACACCCGCAGCTGGCTGACGTTGGCCGTGGTCATCGCCCACGCGCCGAGTTCCAGCTGTCGCGCGAAGATCTGCGGGGCCATCGTGGTCTTGCCGTGCGGGGCCAACGCCATCCCGCGTTCGGCGCACCAGGCGGCCATCGTGGTCAGGTTGTGCTCCAGCGCCGCCCGGTCCAACACCAGCAGCGGGCCGAGGAACCCGCCGGAGAACAGGTCGAGCCGTTCACCCAGCAGCCGCGCCACGGTCCGGCCGTT
>CAJCJE010000996.1 GCA_903970565.1 Candidatus Melainabacteria bacterium
AGCGCCGGTCGAGCCGGCTCGTGGACACCCCGACCGTGGTGGACCACTCCTGGGACCGGGATCGCGGCGAGGACGCTTTCGTGGTGCCGTCCAAGGTGACCCCCAGCCGGGAAACCGTGTCCGGCCCGAGACGCGCGGAAACCGAGATGGTCGCCGGCCGTCCCGTGTTCGTGCTCTACCGCCCGTCGCGCGGCCTGGAGGTCCGCGACAGCGGTTGGGACTCCCGGTCGGCAAGGAGCTGACCCATGCCACCCCAGCCGAAACCCGCCGCGGCCCACCAATTTTTCGCCCCTCATCAAACAGCCCCCACCCTCCCTGGGGGGCGTGCCCTGTTCCAGCCTATCGGTGGTGGTGTGGGCGGTGCTCGGTTATCCGCGGGGGTTGTGGACAACTCGGCGGCCGTGGACAGCGGATTGCGGCTGGTCGACGTTGCCGGTATTTTGCGTCGTTTCGATTGTTGGTGCGTCGTTACCCGGACGGTTCCGCGCGGTCCGGATCGGGTGACCGTAACTTCCCTCGATCGGGTGATTTCGGGTCGCACGGGTGTAGGTCGGGGCTCGCCGAGCACCGGCACGATCTCAGCTGCGAACACCAGCGACTTCGGGCATTAGGAGCTACGAGAACTCATGCCCATCAGGACGAACCGAGGCCGCGCCGCCGTGTATCGCCGGCTGTGGGGCTGGCCGCTGCGGTCGCCACGGCACCTCATCGGCGCCATCGTCGGTCTGATCATCCTCGCGACAGCCGTCGCGATCGGCCTCAGCCACCTGCACGGCACCTCGACCACGCACGCCGGCGGCTCGACGAATCCGAGCTTCAGCGACGGTTTCGGGGCCGCGCCGACGACCAGCGCCGCGCCGCCGGTCGCGCCACCACCGGCGTCCGGGATCACCGAGCCGAGTACCCGGCTGACCAGCCCGCCGGAGACGCCGACCTCGGCGCCGCCCGCCCCGCAGGCGCTGGAAGTCGTCCAGGAGTGGGGCCAGGCCTGGGTCAACCATCCGGTCGGCATGACCAACCCGGAATGGCTCGCCCAGCTCCAGCCCTACACCGAGCCCGAGTTCCTGCCGCAGCTCGGCTCGGTGAACCTGGCCAACATTCCCGCCACCCAGGTGACCGGCCCGGCCAGTTCGATCACGTCCTACACGAGTTCGGTGGTCGCGTTACTGCCGACCAACGGTGGAAACCTCCAGATCACCGTGGTGTCCACCCCGCAGGGCTGGCAGGTTTCCGCGTACACGGAAGCGTCCTGACCGTGCGGCGCGCCGTCATCCTGATCGCGGTCGCCGGGGTGATCGTGTTCGTTGCCGTGTTAGTCACCGCCCTGGTCACCAACGTGGTCGTCGGTGGCTCCGAGCAGGCGGCGGCCCAGTACCAGAACACCAGCTGTGACGCGGCGGTCGGTCCCTTCGACGGTTCGGACGCCAGTTCCGGCGCGGCGCAGGCCAACCAGTTGGACTCCGGACAGCAGTCCATCGCGGCCATGATCATCACCATGGGCAAGCAGCGTAATCTGCCCTCACTCGGCTGGCAGGTCGCCATCCAGGCCGGGATGCAGGAATCCGGCCTGCACAACGACACGGGCGGTGACCGCGACTCGGCCGGGATCTTCCAGATGCGACCGTCCCAGGGCTGGGGCACCTACCAGCAGGTGACCGATCCGACCTACGCCATCGGCAAGTTCTACGACGTACTCACCGGGGTGCCGAACTGGCAGCAGCAACAGCCCGGCGCGGACGCCCAGGACGTCGAGCGCTCCGCGTTCCCGCTGGCCTACAACAAGTGGCAGGACATGGCCGCCTACCTGGTCCAGCACGTCGGCCAGGTGGCCGATCCGACCGGCTGCGGCGCCGGGGTGGGCGACCTGCTGCCGGCCCCGACCCAGGCCGCCTCGGTGGCCATCGCGTTCGCGCTCAGCCAGATCGGCAAGCCCTATGTCTGGGGCGCGACCGGACCGAACTCCTACGACTGTTCCGGCCTGATGCTGCGGGCCTACCAGGCCGCCGGGATCACCCTGCCCCGAGTGTCCGCCGACCAGTTCCACGCCGGCGCGCTGCTGCCCGTCCGGGACGCCCAACCGGGTGATCTGATGTTCCTCGCCTACAACCCGAGTGACCCGACCACGATCCATCACGTTTTCATGTATTTGGGCAACAACCAGATAGTGGAGGCCCCGTACACCGGCCAGAACGTCCGCCAGGTCGCCATGCCGTGGAACGACCCTCAACTTGTCCAGCAGGCGGTTCGTCCGGGAGTCTGAGCAGGCTGCGCACGCGATCGGGGGCACGAACCGCGTCGAGTAGCCGATGCCGAACAGTTGATCACGCAGGAGATTGCAGGAGGCGGCCGTCATGTTCACCCCCGATCCCATTCCCCGTCCGGCTGGGCCGCCCTCGTCGAGTACGCCGTTGCGCGACTATCTCGGCCAGCCGCATCCGGGCGTCACCAGCGGTTACGCGGTGCTGCCGCGTTCGCTCGTCGAGTCGATGCCGCTGCCGTGGCAACAGCAGATGACCCATCTGCTCGCCGAGTTCCACCACGCCTTCGGGCACCTCAACTGGCCGGTCTACCGAGTCCAGCCCTCGCGTTACGAGAAACTCGTCGACCTCGACGAGGATCAGCTGGCCGAGGTCGGGTGCATCGTCGAGATCGACGCCGACGGTGAACTCGTGTACCGGGAACGCAACGGTCGAAGAATCGAACATGCCGAGGAGGCGACCGTCCTGGTGTCCTGCCTCGACCCGATCCCGGCCACCCAGACCGCCCCCAGCTACGCGGCCTACCAGCAGCAGTACACCCAGCCGATGCCCAGCGCCCCCCCGTCGATGCCAGGTCCGATCGGCGGTCCCGGCTTCGGGCCCAATCCGGGCGGCCCGTCACCGCACGGTCGGCAATGGTGACCAGAACGGTGATGATCGTGCCCGACCGGACCTGACGCGGCCGGCGGAGAGATATTAGGGTCGTGGTGTGGCGGCGCAACTGCGGTCTGAAGCCATCCGCTCCTCGCGGAGCGGCGGAGGAGACTTTTCGGCCATCCGCGCCGAGTTCGCGCTGCCCGCCGACTATCCGACCGCCGCGCTGGTGGAGGCCGAACACGCCCAGTCGGTCGATCTCGGGCCACGCGAGGACGCCACCGACCTACCCCTGGTGACCATCGACCCACCCGGCTCGAAAGACCTCGACCAGGCGTTACTGGTGCAACGGCGCGGTGCCGGCTACCGGCTGTACTACGCCATCGCCGACGTCGGCCACTTCGTCGGCCCCGGTGGCGCGCTGGACACCGAGGCCCGCCGTCGCGGCCAGACGCTGTACCTGCCCGACGAGGTCGTGCCGCTGCATCCAGCCCTGCTCTCCGAGGACGCCGCGAGCCTGCTGCCGGGCGAGGTCCGCCCCTCGGTGCTGTGGACCATCGACTGTGACTCCGGCGGCGAGGCGCAGGCCGTGCGCGTGCGGCGGGCCATCGTGCGCTCGGTCGCCCAGTTCGACTACGACACCGTCCGTCAACAGCTGACCGCCCGAACCCCGCATCCGTCCTTCGCGCTGCTGCCGGAGTTCGGCCGCCTGCGCCAGGAACTCGCCGTCGGCCGTGGCGCGGTCGAGCTGCAACTGCCCGAACAGCGCGCCGTCTCCGACGGGCAGGGAGGCTGGCGGCTGCAACTGCGGTCTCGGGTCGACGTTGAGGCCTGGAACGCGGAACTGTCCCTGCTCACCGGTATGTGCGCGGCGCAGTTGATGTTGCGCGCCGGGATCGGCGTGCTGCGCACCCTGCCGGACCCGGAGCCCGACGCGATGGACAGCCTGCGGCGGCGGGCCAGGGCGCTGGGCATCGACTGGCCGTCCGGGGAGACCGCGGCCCGCGTACTCGCCGGGCTCGACCTACGACGACCGGAGGCCCTGGCCTTCCACGTCGACGCCACCCGCCTGCTGCGCGGCGCCGGCTACACCGTCGTCGACACCGCGACCGGAAACCTCCCGAACACCATCGTCCATGCCGGCATCGGTGCGCCCTACGCGCACGTCACGGCCCCGCTACGGCGGCTGGTGGACCGGTTCGCCGCCGAGGTCTGCCTTGCCGTCGCCACCGACCTGGACGTGCCGAGCTGGGTTCGCGCCGCGCTGCCGGACCTGCCGGGGCTGATGGCCTCCTCCGACCTGCTGGCCAGCCGGGTCGAGCGGACCTGCCTCGCCCAGGTGGAGGCCTGGGTCCTGGCCGATCGGATCGGCGAGGTGTTCCCGGCCGTGGTGCTGCACGCCGAAGCCCACGGCGGCGAGGTCTTCGTGGCCCAGCCGCCGGTGGTGGCCCGGTGCGTCGGCGACGGCCTGCCCGAGGGCCACCAGATCCAGGTCCGACTCGTCGAGGCCGACGCCGGCCGCCGCAAGGTCGGCTTCGAACGCGCCGATGACTGAGCCGGCCGCGCGACTCGTCGACGATCTCGGCGTCCCGGTCCGGCTCACGCCGCGGCCGAGCCGGGTGGTCAGCCTGGTGCCGTCGCTGACCGAGTCCATCGCGGTGACCGTGCCGGGAATCCTCGTCGGCGCGACGGACTACTGCACACATCCGTCTACTTTGGACGTTGCACGGGTTGGTGGCTCGAAGTATCCGAAGGTGGCGTCGGTCCTCGCGCTGCGACCGGATCTGGTGGTCGCCAATGCCGAGGAGAACCGCGAGGAGGACGTACAACTCCTGCGCGCCAACGGAGTCCCGGTCTGGGTGACCGAGGCCGCGAACAGTGTCCCGGCCGGCCTCGCGTCGGTCCGGCGACTGCTCGTGGAGGCATTGGGCGCGGCGGAGCCCGACTGGCTGGTCGCGGCCGAACGCGAATGGGCGTCGGTGCCGCCGTTGCGCGCCACGGCGATCGTGCCGGTCTGGCGCAAGCCGTGGGTGGTACTCGGGCGGGACACCTTCGCCGGCGACGTGTTGCGCAGGCTGGGTGTCGGCAACGGGTACGCCGATGACGAGCAACGCTATCCGCGCCCGTCCCTTGCGCGGTTGCGGGAAAAGTTCGCCAGTGGCGCGGCGGATCTGCTGGTGTTGCCGGACGAGCCGTATCTGTTCACCGACGCGGACGGCCCGGACGCCTTTCCCGGCGTACGGTACGTGCTGCTCTCCGGCCGGCAGCTGACCTGGTGCGGGCCGTCGTTGCGCGAGGCCGGAAATCTTCTGTCTATAGTGGACGGTCTGATCGACGGCTGACGGTCGACTCGAACCGGGCCTACGGGAAGGGACGACACGCCGCGCGGTCCATCGGCGCTCCCGGAGAACTTGATCAAAAACGAGTACTGTTGAAATCCGGGGGTCCCCCACCGGGGCGACGGCGTGTCGCGGGGGTGGGGGATCGTGTCGTCCCTTCCGGTAGGGCAGCGAATCAGCCGATATCGCGGTGGATCAGGCTCCGCCGATCAGAGCGGCCGGAGCGGTCGGCGTCGGTCAGTGGAAGGCGTGTTCCGGGGCGGGGAATTCCCTGGTGCGGACGTCGGCGGCGAACTGGCTGGCGGCGGTGGCCAGGACGCCGGCCATGTCGGCGTAGCGCTTGACGAACCGGGGAGCCTTGCCGCGACGCAGGCCGGCCATGTCCTGCCAGACCAGTACCTGAGCGTCGCAGTCCGGGCCGGCACCGATGCCGACGGTCGGGATGCGCAGTTCGTGGGTGACGCGCTTGGCGACCTCAGCCGGGACCATTTCCATCACCACCGCGAAGGCGCCGGCTTCCTGTAGGGCCAGCGCGTCGGCCACCAGGAGGTCGCCCGAATCGCCCCGGCCCTGTACCCGGTAGCCGCCGAGGTTGTGCTCGCTCTGCGGGGTGAAGCCGATGTGGCCCATCACCGGCACACCGGCCGAGGTCAGCGCCTCGACGTGCGCGGCGAAGCGACGGCCGCCTTCCAGTTTGACGGCCTGCGCGAGGCCTTCCTTCATGAACCGGACGCCCGTGGCCAGCGCCTGTTCCGGGGAGAGCTGGTAGGAGCCGAAGGGCAGGTCGGCGACGACCAGCGCGTGCTTCGCCGACCGGGTGACGGCGCGGACCAGCGGGAGCAGTTCGTCGACGGTCACCGGGAGGGAGGTCTCGTAGCCGTAGACGTTGTTCGCGGCCGAGTCACCGACCAGCAGGACCGGGATGCCGGCCTCGTCGAACAGTTCGGCGGTGTACATGTCGTAGGCAGTCAGCATGGGCCACGGCTCGCCGCGTTCCTTGAGCTGCTGGAGGTGATGAATACGGACCCGCTTGAGCTGCCGGGCCTCGGGTGCGGCCGTGGGGCCGGAGCCGTAGGGGGCGGGTTCCTCAGCGGGAGTGGCACCGGGAATGGTGGACATCGTCGTCGACCGTCCTTCCCTCAAGGCCCAACTGGTGGGTCCCTGGGTTTGCGCGGATGGTGTACCCGCCAAGCGTGACACCCGGACGTATCCGCTGGCAGCGGCTTGCGACGATCCTCACACGAGCAGGTGACCGGGCCGACGAGGCCGGTACGCGGCGCCCCGAGCACCGCCTACATGCTCACCATGAACATGTACGCCATGCCGACACCCATCACGACCCGGCATCCTTCGACGACCCGTGGTCTGCTCAGCACGGTGCCCATCCCGCTACCGGCCACCGCGACCGCGCCGCTTCTCACTCGAACGAGTGAGAAGGCGGTGTAGGCGATGAAGTAGGTCGCGAACGAGGCCGCGAGCGAGGGCAGCAGCATCGGGTGCGCGGCCTCGCCAACGGTGCCAACGGTGCCGCCGATGACGCCGGTGGTGGCTGTGCCGGCGAGGACGACGTAGGCCATCGCGAGGCCGGCCATCAGGTGGTTGACGTACTGCCAGGAGTCGGTCGGCGCGAGCCGGGCACCCCCTTGCGGGCGCAACAGCAGAATCGTGAAGGCCAGGGCCTGGCCGATGAAGGCGAGCAGCCAGACGGCCCTGGGGATGACGCCCAGCCAGGCCAGGAACATGGCGATCATGCCGACGCCCATCAGGATCTGGCTGACGTCCTCATGCCAGTGCGGGACTCCCGGTGGCCGGGAACCGGCGTTGCGGTAGATCACCAGCCGAGCCAGGCAGGAGACACTGATCAGACCCAGCAGCGAGGACAACAACCAGCTGACCCACACGGGTCCGGCCACCATGATCCTTCCTCCGGGCGCCCAGCCGGCAACCTCACATCGGTCACCACGGACGGTTGACGCCGTCCATCGTGCAACAGCGCCTCTCCAGTCAACACGACGGCCCAGTCAACACCGTGGCCGGTGTCAGCGGGAGCGGGCAACCGGGGGATTCCCTTACCCGACAGAGTGATTCAGTCGTCAGCCGGCGGTGATGGGGGCCCGCTCGCGCCAGCCGTTGGTGATCGGCAGCCGCCGGTCCCGGCCGAACGCCCGAAAATTGATCTTGGTGCCCGGCGGGTACTGCCGGCGCTTGTACTCGGCGGCATCGACCATCCGCAGGATCTTCTCCACCATCTCCGCGTCGAACCCGGCTTCGAGCAGGTCGTGGTAGCCCCGGTCGCCCTCGATGTAGGAGTCCAGGACCGCGTCGAGCAGTTCGTAGTCGGGCAGGCTGTCGGTGTCGAGCTGGTCGGGGCGCAGTTCGGCCGACGGCGGTTTGGTGATCGAGTTCGGGGGGATCGGCGGGGTCTGGCCGTTGTGCTCGGCTTCGGCGTTGCGCCATTTCGCCAGTTCCCAGATCAGCGTCTTGGGGACGTCCTTGATGGGCGCGAAGCCGCCGACCGCGTCGCCGTAGATGGTGGAGTAGCCGACCGCGAGTTCGCTCTTGTTGCCGGTCGCCAGGACCAGGTGACCAAAGGCGTTCGACCTGGCCATCAGCAGCACGCCGCGACAGCGGGCCTGCACGTTCTCCTCGGCGAGGCCGGAAAGACCGAGCTGTTCGACGAAGACCTGCACCATCGCGCCGATGGGCTGGGTCTCGAAATGGCAGCCGATCCGCGCGGCCAGGTCGGCGGCGTCGGAGCGGGAGTGCTCGGAGGAGTAACCCGAGGGCATGGACACGCCGTAGAGGGCGTCGGCGCCCAGCGCGTCGGCCGACAGCGCCGCGACGACGGCGGAGTCGATACCGCCGGAGAAACCGAACACGACCGAGCGGAAGCGGTTCTTGTGCACGTAGTCACGCAGGCCGGTGACCAGCGCGGACCACACCTCGGCGAGTTCGGGCAGTGGCTGCGCCACGGGCGGGGCCGGGGTTGCCGGGTAGGGGGCGAGGGGTTCGTCGGACAGCATGACCCGGCGCAGGTCGAATTCGCCGACCGCGCCGACCCGGTCGTGCCGGCCGGCCGGCAGATCGAGGTCGAAGAGCAGGAGGTGTTCGACGAACTGAGGTGCCCTGGCCAGCAGGGTGCCCTCGGCGTCGACGATGAGCGAGTCACCGTCGAAGACCAGGTCATCCTGGCCGCCGACGGTGTTCACGTAGGCCAGCGGAGCGCGTGCCTCCAGTGCCCGGCCGGCGACCAGCGGGAGGCGCTGGTCGTCCTTGTTGCGCTCGTAGGGCGAGGCGTTGGGCACCACCACGAGGTCGACGCCGGCCTCGCCGAGCGCGGAGATCGGGCCGCCGTCCTGCCACAGGTCCTCGCAGATGACCATGCCGATGTCCAGGCCGTGCAGCCGGATGACATCCAGGGCGTCGCCGGGCTTGAAGTAGCGGCGTTCGTCGAAGACGCCGTAGTTGGGCAGGTGGTGCTTGAACTGCTTGGCCACCACCAGGCCCTGGTGCAGCACGGCGACGGCGTTGCGCGGGCCGACCTCGTCGCGGTCGAGGTAGCCGACCACGGCCGCGACCTCGCCGCAGCCCGCGTCCTCCAGTCGCTCGGCGAGTCGTTCCAGGGCGCGCAGCGAGCCGTCGGCGAAGGAGGCGCGCAGGGCGAGGTCCTCGACCGGATAGCCGGTGAGGGCCATTTCCGGGAAGACCGCCAGGTGGACGCCGGCTTCGGCGGCCTTGCGGGTCCACTCGACGATCAGGTCGGCGTTCGCGTCGAGGGCGCCGACGCAGGGATTGCACTGGGCGAGTCCGAGGCGCAACTGCGGCATGGGCACATCATCGTCCACTCGGCCCGCGAACGTGAGTGGTTGTGGGCCAGAACGCACTTTTCGCCTCTGAGGAGAAAACCATCGGGTGAACGGGACCGTGGCCGCCGCCGGCCGCGCCACCCGGCAGATATGAGAGCTTCTTCAGGTTGACTGAACCTGCTCGGACTTATCCTGCGGTGAGCGCCATCCTGCGGAAGGATTGAAGATCATGACGGCTGACTCCCAGGATGAGCCCGGCGCGATCCGGGACGGGCAACCGTGCCGGTGCGGGCATCCGCGCGCGGCGCACAGCCATTACCGCAGGGGCAGCGACTGCGCGCTGTGCCCGGCTGGCTCCTGCAAGCGCTTCCGCTCCGCCGAGGGCGGCCGGCGTGGCCTGTTCCGTAAGCGGGGCTGATCTTCGCGAGGTGGCGACGAGTCGACGGCGGCAACCTCTGGCGTCAATTTTAACCAGGTGGTAGAAATTTGCTGACCGGTGATTTCGGACATCCCGCTACGGACCTCCGAAGTGGCCGGCCGCCTCCGACACCATCGATGCCAAGGAGATCCCGTGAGCGCACTTTCCGTGCAGCTGTACTCGGTCCGTGACAGGTTCGCGGCCGATCCCGCCGACACCTTGCAGCGCCTCGCCGGAATCGGGTTCACCCAGGTCGAGCCGTACGGCGTGGTGGAGAACGTGGCCACGCTGCGCACCGGACTGCCAGCCAACGGCCTGAGCGCGCCGACCGCGCACGCCCGGCTGATCGGCGCCGACCAGCCGGCGGTCTTCGCCGCAGCCGCCGAACTGGGCATCGGGATCGTCATCGATCCGTTGGTGAAGGCGGAGAAGTGGCAGGATCGGGCCGACATCGCGGCAACGGCCGAGGCGTTGAACGCGGCGGCGAAGGTCGCGGCCGAGCACGGCCGCGCGGTCGGCTACCACAACCACTGGTGGGAGCTGGAGTCGCGGATCGACGGCGGCAGCGCGTTCGAGGTGCTCGTCGACCAGCTCGATCCCTCGGTCGTGCTGGAGGTGGACACCTACTGGGCAACGGCGGGTGGGGAGAACGCGCCGGAGTTGTTGCGGCGCCTCGGCGACCGGGTGCGGGCCATCCACGTGAAGGACGGCGGCCTGGCCACCGACGCCTCCGGCCAGCTGCCGGCCGGGCAGGGGCGGGTGCCGATCGCCGAGGTGCTCGCCGCCGCGCCGAAC
>CAJCJE010000997.1 GCA_903970565.1 Candidatus Melainabacteria bacterium
ACCTCGTGCCTCGTGCAAAATGTATACTTCAAAGTATACAGATGACAATACGGTGTGCTGGAGCAGCAGACTGCGGCGCAGGCGCGGTTCGTTAGTCGAGGTGTTCGGCGACCGAGTAGTTCCCTGTCCGTGGAACGCCGATCCCGCGTCATTGACATCCGTTCGACATTCGCGTTCCGTGGAGTACGTGCCCAGTTACCGCAACCTCACCCGGCGACGGCATGTCGACTTCGGTCGCATCGTCGCGCAGGGTTGTCCACGCTGACCGCCCCGAACGCCCAGGGGATTCCGGTCACCTGACTCAGGAGTCCTTTTCGGACTTCTGAGCCGGGCCGCCGTCAGATCGACCACCGCGCCCTTCACCGACCGGGCCCACGGTGCCCGGCGAGCCGGTTCACCCGACCATTGCGGGGTTCTCGGCCTGGACGGGGCGCGTTTCGGCAAGCTGATTCGAACGGAGTTCGTTGCCATGTCCTCGATTCTGGTGTTGTCCGGCAGCCCGTCCGCGACCTCGCGCACCGCCGCGCTCGCCGAACATCTCGCCGACCGGTTGCGCCGCGAGGGACATCGGGTGCGCACGGTGCGAGTTCGCGACCTGCCCGCGCAGGCCCTGCTGACCGGTGACGCGCGGAATCCGGAGATCGCCGAGGTCATCGACGCGCTGGCGAAGGCGGATGGCGTGGTGGTCGCCTCGCCGGTCTACAAGGCCGCCTACAGCGGCGTGCTGAAGACCCTGCTCGACCTGCTGCCCCAGTTCGCGCTCGCCGACAAGGTGGTCCTGCCGGTCGTCACCGGCGGAAGTCCGGCGCACGTGCTCGCGCTGGACTACGCACTGCGCCCCGTGCTCTCCTCACTCGGCGCGCACCACATCGTGCCGGGCTGGTTCGTGCTGGACCGGCACATCGAGCCGACCGAGGTCGGTGACGTGCTCCTCGCCCCGGAATCGGCCGAACCGCTCTACGGTGTCGTCGACGGGTTTTCGGTGGCACTGGCGGCGCTGCACGCCCGACGGTCCCTGGTCGAGGCCTCCTGACCGCTCCTGGTCGATCGACCCGGAGCGATCGACCCGGAGCGATCGACCAGGAGCGACCAGGAGCGACCGGACAGCCGAGGAGCGGACCGATGACCCTCACCTTCCACTGGTTTCTGCCGACCTACGGCGACAGCCGCTACCTGGTCGGTGGTGGCCACGGCACCGACATCACCAGCGCGGCCGGTGATCGGCCGGCGACGATCGCCTATCTCGGTCAGATCGCCCGCAGCGCCGAACAACTCGGCTTCGTCGGCGCGCTGACCCCGACCGGGGCCTGGTGCGAGGACGCCTGGCTGACCACCGCGATGCTGGCCGGCCAGACCGAACGGCTGAAGTTCCTGGTCGCCTTCCGCCCCGGTCTGCTCTCGCCGACGCTGGCCGCGCAGATGGCCGCGACCTTCCAGCGGTACGCGCCGGGGCGGCTGCTGGTCAACGTGGTGACCGGGGGAGAGGACGCCGAACAGCGTTCCTTCGGCGATTTCCGCCCCAAGGACGAGCGCTACCGGCGCACCGACGAGTTCCTGTCCGTGGTCCGCGCCCTCTGGCGCGGCGAGCGGGTCGACTTCGAGGGCGACCAGGTGCACGTCGAGGGCGCGAAACTGGCCAGGGTGCCCGACCCGACCCCGACCATCTACTTCGGCGGCTCCTCGCCGGACGCGGTGCGGGTCGCCGCCACACAGGTCGACGTCTATCTGACCTGGGGCGAGCCACCCGCCGCCGTCGCGGAGAAGATCGCCCGACTGCGCACGGCCGCCGCCGAGGCCGGCCGCACGCTGCGGTTCGGCATCCGGCTGCACGTGATCAGCCGCGACACCTCCGCCCACGCCTGGGCCGAGACCGAGCGGCTGCTCGCCGCTCTCGACCCGAAGGTGATCGCTGAAGTCCACAATGGACTTGCGCGCAGCCAGTCCGAGGGCCAGCAACGGATGCTCGCGCTCAACGGCGGCAACACCGAAGGGTTGGAGATCTACCCGAACCTGTGGGCCGGGGTCGGTCTGGTCCGGGGCGGCGCCGGCACCGCGCTGGTCGGCAGCCACGCCGAGGTCGCCGAACGGATCGAGGAGTACCACGCGCTGGGCATCGACGAGTTCATCCTGTCCGGCCACCCGCACCTGGAAGAGGCCTACTGGTTCGGCGAGGGCGTGCTGCCCTTGTTGCGCCGCAAGGGACTGTGGCAACACCCGGCCTCAGCCGAAGCCGGCCCGGTCGTCCCGCCGACCATCCCCTTCACCGATCGCACCCCAGCCCCCACCGCCTCCTGAAGGTCAGGAACGGCAACGCCGAGCCTGCCTCCAGGAATGCCGACGCCGAGGGCTCACCGCCTCCTGATCGGAAGCGGTGAGCCCTCGGCATGTCCCCGGCTACCTCACCTGTGGTTCGTTCGGGCCGTTTACCTGCGCGGGTCGGGCAGGCGCTGGCCGGCGAACACGATGGCCAGCGCGATGACCACCTGCACCCCCATCACCAGCGCGAACGCATCGCGCATCCCCAGTTCGGCCGGGGCGCTCAGGACGCTGAACAGGGTGCCGAGGGTGGCCACGCCCAAAGCGAGCGAGGACTGCTGGGTGGTGGCCAGCGCGCCACTGCCGACGCCCGCGCTCTCGGCCGGCACGTGCGCCAGCACCACCCGGAACAGTGTGGTCATCGCCATTCCCTGGCCGAGTCCGGTGATCAACATGCTCGGCGCGAGTACCAGCACGTTCAGATGCGGCCAGAAGATCAGGGTCACGATGATCATGGTGGCGATGCCGAAGCCCTGCACCGCGGTGCCCATCGGGATGACCTTCGCGCCGAACCGGGTCACCAGCCGGCTGCTGATCATGGAGGTGGAGAAGAAGCCGATCGCCATCGGGGTCAGCGCCAGCCCGGAACCCAGCGGCCCGAGGCCAAGGCCCTCCTGGAGGGTCACCGCGTAGACGAACATGAACCCGCCGAAGCTGACGAAGAACGGCAGCGCCACCAGCAGGCCACGGCGGATACTGGGCATCCGCATGATCGTCGGTGGCAGTAGCGGCACCCGGCCGGCCCGCTCGGCACGCTTCTCGATGAGCACGAAGGCGACGGCGGCGAACGGGAACACCGCGAGCGAGACCCACATCCAGACCGGCCAGCCGGTGGCCTGGCCCTCCATCAGCGGAACGAGCAGGCTCAGCAAAGTGATCGCGAGAACGACGGTGCCCAGCCGGTCGATCGGGGTCGGCCTGCTCGCCCTGGTCTCCGGCACGGTGCGCTTGGCCAGCAGCAGGCCGAGCAGGCCGATCGGCACGTTCACCAGGAAGATCGGCCGCCAGCTGCTTCCCGCGATGTTGGCCGAAACCAGTGCCCCGCCGAGGAGTTGGCCGACCACGGTCGAGATGCCGCCGACCGCGCCGTAGAGGCCCAGCGCCTTGGACCGCTGCTCGCCGTGGGTGGTCGCCTGGATGGTGGACAGCACCTGCGGCAGCATCAGCGCCGACGCCGCGCCCTGAGCCACCCGCGCGGCGACCAGCGCCATCGCGGTGGGGGCGAGGCCGCAGGCCAGCGAGGTGACGGTGAAGGCGGCCAAGCCGAAGACGAACAGGCGTCGCCGGCCGAAGGTGTCGCCCAGGCGCCCGCCGAGCACCATCAGCAGCGCGTAGGCGATGCCGTAGCCGGCCACCACCAGTTCCAGGGTCGCCGTCGAGGCGTGCAGGCTGGTGTCGATGGTGGGCAGCGCGACGTTGACGATGAAGAAGTCAATCATCGGCAGGGCCGCGCCGATCAGCACGGTGAACAGGCCGGCGGAGGTCATTGCGGCGGGGCCGGGTCGTGAGCCGTTGGTGGTGTCACTCGTGGCGGCCCGGTGGCGTCCGGTGAGCGCCGGGCCAACCGGGGCGACCTCGAGGTTCGTTGTCATGGCACCACCATGCGCGCGATCTGACACTGGTACCTAGAGCCTGCTTATCCAGGTATCAGGACTACCTGGTAATAGGTTTACGTGTGTGACATCGTGGTGCCATGACCACGTTCGACCGTCCGGGTTCCCCCCGCCGCAGCGCCCTGCCGCCCCCGGCCCAGGTCGGTCTGCCGCCCGCGCCGCCGCAGCGCCGGCAACAGCCCGCTGACGTGCGGCGACACGAGCTGGCCGACTTCCTGCGCAGCAGGCGGGAACGAATCTCCCCGGACCAGGTCGGCCTCCCGGTCGGTGGCCGGCGGCGCACGCCGGGCCTGCGCCGCGAGGAGGTCGCCCAACTCGCCGGGGTCGGTGTGACCTGGTACACGTGGCTGGAACAGGGCCGCGACATCCGCGCCTCCGACCAGGTACTCGGCGCGATTGCCAACACCCTGCAACTGGACCCGTTCGAGCGGGCCCACCTGTTCACCCTGGCCGGTCTGCCCGAGCCGGAGGTGGAGAGGGAATGCCGGGCGATCTCACCCGCGATCCATCTGATGCTGCGTCAACTGGAGCCGCTACCGGCACTGGTGCACAACGCGCGGATGGATATCCTCGCCTACAACCGCGCCTACGACCGGTTGGTCGGCGGCCTCGGCCGGTTCGACTTCGCGGAGCGCAACACGCTGCTGCTCGCGTTCACCGATCCCGCCTGGCGGGCCAGGCTGCTGGACTGGGACGCCGCCGCTCCTCGGCTGGTTGCCCAGTTCCGCGCGGCGATGGCCGGCCATGTGGCGGAGTCGAGCTGGAAGTGCCTGGTCAAACAGCTCCGTGAGGAGTCGGCGGAGTTCGCGGCGCTGTGGGATCAGCACGAGGTCCGGCCACCGGAGAACCTGACCAAGCGTTATCTCAACGTCGAGGTCGGCATTCTGCACCTGGACTACACCCACCTGTGGTTCGGTCCGCACTCCGAGCGGCGGCTGACCACCTACACCCCGACCGACGAGAGCACCCGCCTGAGGCTGGAGCAGCTCTATGACCTCGTCCTCACCGAGGAGGCGCAGGCCGAACTGACGGTCAGCCGCGTCGGCGGAGCCTGAGCCGTCAGCGTTGCAGCTGATGCGCGGTGGGCTTGCGGAAATCCAGCGCGGTCACCATCACCGTTGGCGCGACCCGGCGGCGTCCCGGCCCGGCCTGTTTAGCCCCACCGCGGCCAGGAAAAACTCGGCGAAAGTAGCATGGCAGTCCTGTCGGTGGCGGGCGCCGACGGCATGTGAGGTCGCGCTGGTGGGGATGGCGATGGGTGAGGGTCACGGGCCGAGGTCGGTCCGTGGCTTGCTGACCGGCGCG
>CAJCJE010000998.1 GCA_903970565.1 Candidatus Melainabacteria bacterium
GGCCGTTGCTCCGCGCCCGCGCAACCAGTCGAGCAGCCCGCCCGCCGCCTCGGTGGCAATGCCCCGACCCTGCCAGCGGCTGCCGACCACCCAGGCCACCTCGGCCTCGGTACCGCGGACCGTCGCCTGAACGGTGCCGACGAGGCAGCCATCGGCCCGTAGCTCGACCACCCAGTTGCACCAGATCACCGCCGGATTGGGCGACCCGGCGACCCATCGCCGGTACCGCTCCCGCAACCCCGCCACGTCCTCCGGCGCGCCGCCGATGAACGAGTGCAGGCCCGGATCGGCCAGCACGATCGCCATCTCCTCGGCATGTTCGACCCGAACCGGCAACAACCGCAGTCGGTCGGTGTCGATCGTGTCTCCGGCCGCCGTGTCCGCGGCCGTGTCGTGGAAGACGAACTGCCCGACCTCAGGGCGCCGCGCAGTCACCTCGGGAATCGTAGTGGTCACCGCTGAAGGAGAGCGTTCCGGAGGTCCGGTGGCATCGGATAATCCGGTTGATTCCCCGATCCAGGGCCGCTGTGCGGTGCGTGATTCCCGGTTCGGCCGCTATGCGGTGCGGACCAGGTTTCGGTGGAGGGAGTTGCGGCGCGGTGTTCGGCGCGGGTCGACGAAGGCGGGCGGGATGAATTCCGGTAGCCCGTTGCGGATTCGGACCTGCCAGGGACTGTGATGCATCAGCTGGTGGTGCAGCCGGCAGACGACCACCAGATTGTCGACCTCGGTGGTCCCGCCATCGGCCCAGTGGCGCACATGGTGGCAGTCGGACCAGCCGGCACGGCGCTCGCAGCCGGGGAAGGCGCAGCCGCCGTCCCGCAACACCACCGCGCGCCGGATCGCGGCCGGGATCGTCCGGTGACTCCGCCCGATGTCCAGTACCTCCGAGGCGGACCCCAACACGGCCGGAATCACGGTGGCGTCACACGCGATCCGCCGTGCGTCGGCCGCACTCAACGCGCCCGAGTCACCCAGGCTGACGGCGCCGACGCCCTCGCGCAGCGCGGCCAGGCTCATCGTCACGGTGATGTGAGGCCGCTGGCCGCCCTCCACTGGAGCTTTCGCGGCATTGGCGGCCAGCAGGACCAACTCGGCGAGCGCGTCACCGTAGCGTTCGTCGGCGCACCGCAGATCGGGCAGTCCCTCGACCGGGCGCGGTTTCGCCAACGGCGACAGCAACGCGGTGAACGCGGCGCCGATCTCCGGTTCCAGGACGCCTCGGAAGGTGAGCTTTCCGTGCCGTCCCACGTGATAGCTGAACTCGTTCACCGATCGCCGCAACGGTTCGTCGTTCGGCTCGGGTCCGTCCTGGTCGTATTCGTAGTTCAGGTGCCGGCCCTCCCGTCGCAGGGCATGTGCGTCCAGGATCGCCGCCTTCGCGACCATCCGGGATTCCGCGTTGCGCGACTGTTCGAGGTCGCACGTGTCGGGCAGGGCGGCCACGGTCTCGCGGATCACGTCAATGTGATCGGAACCCAACAGCCCGTCCGGCAAGGCATCCGCCAGCACGCTCAACCGGCCGACCGCATCTGACTGCGCGATCCGGCGCTTGGCTTCGGTCCGGGTGATCCGCAGTGTGTCCCGCAACAACTCGGTCAGGCCCTGATACCCGGTACGCTCCACCAATCCGCGTGCCTGCGCATCCGCGATCCCTTGCAGGGCCTTCGCATTCAACCGTCGGGACAGGGTTTCGATGTCGCGCAGGTCCGACAGGAAATCGGCATCACTGTCTCGCCACCACTCGATGGCGAGAAGTTCGTCGGCTGATTTCCCCATGACACCAACATAAATCGTGGTCGATCATGAGTCCACTGATAGTTCTTACATGATCGGGTGATGCTTTTTCCTTCTCTCAGTGGATTATCAGCAAAGTAGCGTTGGACGCCGAGTCTGACCTGTTTGCAGCACAGGGGATCGGGCCGACCTGGTGAGTGGGAATTCTCAGCCGGCGGTCGTCTGGAAGACGGGCCAGCCGATCTCGGTCTGCCAGCTGCCCTCCTCCGGCGTGTCCAACATGCCGACCAGGTAGCTCTCCCGGACCGGGCCGTTGACCCCCAAAGCGTGCTCGGTGACGTAGGTACCCAACGCGCCGTAGGCGATGTCGGAGTCGGCGTGCGAGCCCTCGTGCCGGGTGATGACCAGTTCCGCGGCCGGCACGGTGTAGGGCCGCACCCGACCCCTGGCCGCGACCGGTCGGGCGACCGGGAGGTAGACCAGTACGTCGCCGGCCTCGTTCTCGAACAACTCGTTGGCGTACAGGCCGCCGCTCGGGCCGGTCGAGCGGAGGTCCGCGCCGTCCACCACGTGGCGCAGTTCGGTCAGCGCCGCGCTCCACCAGGGACCGAGTTCACCCGGACCGACGCTGCCGGCAATGGCCATCGCCGGGGTGGCCGGGACGCTGCGGTGCTCCACCGCGATTTCGGTTCGCGGCGCTTCGAGCAGGTTGCGCAGGCTGGACACCGCGTTCCTGGTCTGTGCCAACTGGTTCTCCAGCCGGTTGAGGTGCTCGGTGATCAGCGCGTTGCGCGTGGTCAGGTCCGGCGCGGTGAGTACGGCCCTGACCTGCTCGACCGGCATGTCGAGGTCGCGGAAGCGGCGGATGATCTGGGCGGTCGGTACCTGGTCGACGGCGTAGTACCGGTATCCGTTGTGCGGGTCCACCTCGGCGGGTTCGAGCAGGCCGACCTGGTGGTAGTGCCGCAGCGTCTTCACGCTCAGGTGCGTCATCCGGGAGAAGTCCCCGATGGTCAGTGCCGTACGCATGGGTCGAGTCTGAACCCTCCGGCCACGGGAGGGTCAACCGAAACGCGCGGTCCAGGATCAGAAAGGCTCGCGACGGGAAAAGCAGTGGTCAGGGCCCTGGTCACAGTTATTTGTGACACGGAACACATCTACTGGTGAGTCGGTGTCGAGCAACCCGACCACCCTCTCGCGCGTATTGAGAATGCAGGCCGCAATACGGCGGGGAGGCACCGACGTTGGTTCGGGTGTCGCGACTGCGTGCTGTCTTCGCATGAGCAGGAGGCCGGTTTTGCTGGATGTGATCACCGCCGAGGACCGCGACAACCGGCTGCCCGCGCCGCGACTGATCGAGAACGAGCCGGCCGGCGCGGCGCGGAGCCGGCTGGTCGCGGTCCGGGATGCCGCGGTGCGCGAGCACGGTCGCGCGCTGACCGAGCTCTACCAGTTGGCCCGCAACGACGAGCAGCGTTATCCGGGCATCACGGTAATTCGCGACCGGGATCGGCTTTTCCAGCGCTACCAATGGATTCAGCGGACCGCGCGGCAGCGGCTGCGATTGCTGGACTCACCGCCCTACTACGGCAACACCGACGCGGTGCTGGTCCGTCAGCAACTCGCCCTGCAAGGCGAGCGGATGGCGGCCGGGGTGGAGTACCGCACGATCTACACCGACAGCACGCTGCGGCATCCCCGGTTCGGTCCGGTCTCGCCGATCGTCGAGCGCGGTGAGCTGGCCAGGAGCCTGCCGAACCTACCGATGAAGCTCGCGGTCGGCGACGAGTCGGCGGCGGTGTTGTCGCTGGCCCCGGCCAACGGCGTGGACACCCCGGCCCTGGTGCTGCATCCCTCGGGGCTGCTCACCGCGCTGGTCGCCACCTTCGACCTGCTCTGGCGGGTCGCGGTGCCGGTCGAGGGCGCTGCCCAGCTTGACCAGCCGGCGCCCTCGACCGAGGTGGCATCCCCCGGCGAGGACCGGCTCGACGAACGCGACCGGTCGATCCTGGTCCTGATGTCGGCGGGCGCCACCGATGAGGCCATCGCCCGCCGGCTGCGCATCTCCCGGCGGACCGTGGTTCGCCGAACCTCGGCACTGCTGCTGCGGCTGGGCGCCGGCAACCGGTTCCAGGCCGGGGTCCAGGCCGCGCGCCTGGGCTGGTTGTGATCGGTCGCCGACCGGCTTTGTAGAGTGATCCGGAGCTGGTTCGGCGATCGGAGGTCCGGGTGCTGCTCGTCGCCGTTCCCGGCACGTTCTGCGCGCCCAGCGTGTTCCGGCCGCTGGCCGAGGCACTGGCCGAACCGGCGCCGGACGATGCTGTGCGGGTCGATGCGGTGCGGGTCGAGCCGGTTCGGGTTGAGTCGATCTCCTGGATGACCGAACCGGGGCCGTGGGACATCGCGACCATCGCCGACCGGATCGCGCTGCGGCTGACCGAACCGGTACTGCTGCTCGGGCACTCCACCGGTGGCGCCGCCGCCATGCACCTGGCGCTGACCCATCCCCGGCTCGTCGCCGGCCTGCTGATCGTGAACAGCGGCGCGAACATGCACGGCCACGGCGACGTCGACCGCATCCTGGCCACCATCGAGACCGCGTGGGGGCCGCAACTGCACAGCGCGGTGCTGGACCGTTCGTTCGCGACCCCGCCGACCGAGGCCGACCGCGCCGAACTGCTCGCCTACGCGGCCGAGGTGCCCCAGCAGGCCGCGCTGGACGCGCTGCGCAGCCAACGCGACCTCGACCTGACGCCTCGGCTCGCGCACCTGCGCTGCCCGGTCACCGTGGTGCACGGTGTGCTCGACCCGACCAGGACACCCGATCAGGCGCGTGCGCTGGCCGCGGCGATTCCCGGTGCCCTGCTGCGGCTGGTCAACGCCGGCCACAGCCCGGTCTACGAGGTGCCGGACCTCCTCGCGGCCGAGGTCATCGCGCTGCGCGACCGGGTCGGCGCCTCGTAACGGCTCCTCGTAACAGAATCCGCTTCAGGCGCGGAGCAGAGCGGGCAGCGCCTCGAGCACCGCGGCCCAGGCCGGTGAACCCGGCTTCAGGTGGGCGAAGTGGTCGCCGTCGACCTCGACCAGCCGGGCCGTCCCGTCGGCTGCGGCCACGTAGGCCGCGCTCTGCGCGAAGGGCGCGAGGTCATCGGCCCTGCTGTGCACGCACACCACCGGCACGGCCAGCGGCAACCGGGCCATCGGATCGGCGAGGGCGTAGCGCTGCGGCACCTCCTCCGGCGTGCCGCCGAGCAGTTTCGGCACGGCTCGGCCACCGATCCCGGTTCGCGCGGCCGTGGCCAGATCGAGGATGCCGGCCTGCGAGACCGCGCCGGTCAACGACACCCGAGGCGCGGCGCCGGGCGCGTCGGCGGGCAGGTCGCCGCGCCCGGCTGCCCACACCGCGAGCTGCCCACCGGCCGAATGACCGACCGCGATCACGTGCTCGGTGTCCACGTCCAGCTCGGCCAGGGAGTCGAGGCCGGCGGCCACGTCCTCGAAGGTGCTCGGCCAGCCGTGACCGGAGGGCCGGTACTCCAGGTTCACCGCCGTCCAGCCACGGTCCGCGAGATCCGTCGCCAACGGCCGGCCCAGCGAGGCGTTGTACGCCGAGAGCCAGAACCCGCCGTGCAGCACCACGACCGTCCCCGGCCGCCGTTGGCCGGCCGGCCGATACAGCTCCACGTACTGGTGGGGGCCGGCGCCGTAGGCATGGGTGTGTGCGCTCATCAGCCGACCTCGCCCCCGCCTCGGCCCTCGTTGCACAGGCGTGGCCAGCTGATCGCGTCCGGCGCGGCGGCCAGGGCCGCCGCCCAGGCCAGCAGGCCGTCGACGTCGAGGCCGTACGGCGGTCGGTCGGCGTAGGGCCGGATGTTGGCCACGCCCCGCTCCAGCAGCGAACTCGCCCCCGCCGCGTTGCCCCTGGCCGCGTGGGTCAGGCCGACCGCGAGTTGGGCAAGGCCCCGCCACAGTTCCCGCCGCAGCTCGGCCGAGGTCTTCCAGGCGTCCTCGAACACCTCGTGCGCGTGGAAGGGCCGGTGCGCGTCGAGCAGCCGCTGCGCCTCGGCGAGTGATTCGGCCGGGCCGCGCCGGATGCCCTCCGGATACCGCTCGACCCCGGCACTGCCGTAGGGCAGCGGCCGGCCGAGACCGTCCCTGGGCCGCGCGTTCCTGGCTCGACCGCTGGAGTCCCGATCACGGTCCTCGGCGGTGGGTCGCTCACTCACAACGCCGATGATCGCACCTGGCCTGCCGAACCCGCTCAGGCCAAACCCGCTCAGGCCGAACCCGCTCAGGCCGATTCGGTCAGGCCCATCGCGTACTCCATCAGCCGCTGCCGATCCGGTTGGCCGGTCTTGCCGATCAGGCTGGCCACAACGGGTACCTCGGCCTGGTGGAAGTGGTCCTCGGCACGGCGCAGCCAGTTGACCGGATCGCCCCAGCCAACAGAGAGCCCCAGCCAACAGAGAACCGTGTGGCCGGTGGACTGAGTTGTCTGAAACGAAGTCCGCAGTGATTCAGTGCGGAGGGCCGGACACGCCATCGGTCCCGGCCACCGCGGGCTGACGGCGGTGGCCGGGACCGATTTTGCGTCGGGTGCTCGCTCGGCGAGCGGTGTCAATCAGTCCGGTGTCAATCCGGACAGGTCGTTCAGGACGGATCAATCAGGACGGGGAGGGCCCGCTGACCGTGGTGGCTGGGAAGCTGGCCACCACCGCCGCGAAGGCGGCCGAACCCAGCACCATGCCGGTCAGGATGCTGGCCCTGGCGCCGATACCGAACCTGGCCGGCCGGACGATCTCGCCCGCGGGGTTCTCATCCAGCTCGTCCTCGGTGTTCGCGGGTTCGTTGCTGTCCTGCATCTGACTCTCCTTACAGCGGTTTAACGGAACAACTCGAGTGGCGACAGCATCATGGCCTGGCGCTGCGGCCGGAGCGATGCGACGACGGAATCAGAGGGCGGGGCGGCCGGGGCCAACAGCAGCGCCGAGGGCACCTGACCGGCGAAACCGAGCCGCAGCAGGCCGTAGCCGATCCCGGCCAATCCGCTGAGCAGGCCGGGCGTGGCGACCTCCCGTGGCGTGCCGCAGCGCGGACCGAACTGGTCCAGGGCGCCGAGCAACCGGGCGCCGGCGTGGTCGCGCAGGCTCGCCGCGCGCTCGTCACCGCTCGCCGCGCGCTCGATCAGCGCCTCGACCACGCCGAGTTCGCCGTGGCAGAGGCTGGCGTCGCGCAGCAGCCGATGCTCACCGAGCACCGTGACGGCCCGTGCCGCATCGCGGTCGGCGGCCCGGTTGCCGGTGGCCAACAGCGCGCCGGCCAGACCGCCGCACCAGCTCAGGTCGGTCTCCTCGTCGGTGGCCAGCAGCTCACCGAGACCGCGATCGGCGTCCAGCGCGGCGGTGCCGACCTCCGCGTACCGGCTGATTCCGGTGAGCTCCGCGCAGCGCAGCATCGCCATCCCGGTGCCCGTCCGGCCGTACAACAACCCGGTCGGGCCGACCGACTGCGGATTCCAGTTCGCGACCACCCGGTCGGCCAGCTGCTGGGCGTGCCTCAGCGCCTCGGTCAACCCGGTCTCGGTGTAGACGGCCAGCAGCGCGGCCAGTCCGCCGGCCCGGCCGGTGGCCAGTCCGCTGCCCCGGCCGTCGTC
>CAJCJE010000999.1 GCA_903970565.1 Candidatus Melainabacteria bacterium
CGGGGCGGGGCTCCAGGCGACGCGACACGAACGCGAAGTAGGTGCCGATGATCAGCGCGAGACCGCCGGTGAGCAGCAGAGCCACCAGGCCGACCGGCTCGATCCGGTGGTCGACACTGCCCAGCTTGGCCCAGACCGCGTAGACGACCGCGATCAGGAAGGCAAAGAAGGCGATGAACAAGAAGATCCGGCCTTCGACCTTCATGGCTTCCTCACTTCATCCGTTCCGAGCGTGTTAAAGAGCTGCCGAGCATCGTCAACGCCGTCAACGCGGTCCACGATCAGTTGTCACCGGTGTTCAGGCCGGTGTCCTGCGACGCGGAACCCGAGGTGCGGTCGGTGTCGAACGGGTGCGTGGTGACCGCGTACGGCGTGCACAGGGTGCCACAGCTGGGATCGTCCTGACCGAGTTTGGTCAGCGCGGCAGAAGCCGTGTAGGGCTGGTTGGTCTGTGGATCGATCGACTCACGCAGCTTCATGTACTGGTTGAACTCGTCGTCCGTCAGCGCCCGAACCTCGAAGTTCATCATCGAGTGGTACGTGCCACACAGTTCCGCGCAGCGACCGACGAACGGGCCGGTCTGGTCGATCGTGTTCTGGAAGGAGGAGTCCTGGTTGTTCTTGGACGGGTCCGGGAACACGTCGCGCTTGAAGTTGAACGCGGGCACGAAGAACGAGTGGATGACGTCGGTGGAGAGCAGGTCGTACTGGATGACCTTCTCCGTGGGCAGCACCAGCAGCGGGATCTCCTGCGAGCTGCCGATCGTCTTCACGTCCTGGCCGTCGGGGGTGTGGTAACCCTTGTAGTCGAACTCCCAGTTCCACTGGAAGGCGACGACGTTCACCTCGACGTCCGGGTTCGGGATCTTGTTCAGTACGAAGTTCTGCGTCGTGACGGTGAAGTAGAACAACACCGCGATGATCACGAACGGAATGACCGTGTAGACCAGTTCGAGCTTGCCGGGGTCCTGGAACTGACGCGGCAACTCGTCGGCCGGCGCGTTCTTGCGCTTGCGGTGGAACGCGACGGTCCAGAAGATCAGCGCCCAGACGATGACACCGACGATGAGCGCGGCAAAGCCGGCATACATCCAGAACTGGCGCATCTTCTCGCCCTGCGGCGTGATCGCCGGCGGCCAGCCGAAGTGCAGCGCCTGGTCGGTCGTACAGCCGGAAGCGGCGAACACCACCAACGTGACGAGGCCGATCAGCTTGGCCGACCGGGTTGACCGGGTGCTCCTGTTACTGCCAAGCCTCCTGTTGGAGGCCCACCCCCACCGGTTGCGGCCCACTGCGCGACGCCTCCTGCCCTGACAAGTCTGTCCAGACACCCCTTGTGAGCACCGAACGCCCACCAGGAGCACCGCTGCTGGCGGGCGGTCCATCACTCACTTCGCGCTCGCCTGCGGCCAAGGCGGAGCCTAGCTCAGCAAGTCATCACCCGCGTTCAGGGGGTGATCGACGCCGCCACCGGGTCCACCTCGGCGACCGGAGGCGGCCGAGCGGTATCCAGGGTGTCAACAACCCGACACAGCCGGGCATACTGGGGCGCTCCGGCCCGAGACACGCAGGATGTCACCCGGAATGATGACGCCGACCGGTCCACCAGGACCGCGCCGGCGCACACCGAACCTGCGGCGCGGCCACAACTTCACCACCACCACCCCGCTCCCTGTTCCACCCGCTGTTGCGCTTCGCCATGTCGTCGGCATGTCGTCGGTACTCCGTTGGCACGTCGATTCCGCCGCGCGTCCTGCGCAGAACGGTTCAAGACCACCCGAACGCTCTCCCCACAACCCCCACCAAGGTGCCAAAATCTCCGAATCCCCCTCGGGGCCGACACCGCCAGGCTGCGTTCCTGGGCGGAGGGTCCTCATGGGTGGTCGGCCGGCTGATCCGGCCGACCGAAAAACCAGACGAACTCGACACGAGAGGTGTACGAGAGCCGTGTGCGGCCTGATTGGACTGCTCTGCCCCTCCCCAGCGGACGCCGAAGCGGCACGGCCGGCGGTGGTGGGCGCCATGCGCTGTATGCGGCACCGCGGTCCTGACGAATCCGGCACCTGGTGGGACGCGGAGGTGGTGCTGGGCTTCAACCGGCTGTCGGTCATCGACATCGATCACTCGCAGCAACCGCTGCACTGGGGTCCGCCGGAAGCACCGGACCGTTACACGATCCTGCACACCGGCGAGGTCTACAACTACCTCGAACTGCGTGCCGAACTGATCGAGACCTACGGCGCGCGGTTCGACACCGACGGCGACGCCGAGGCGATCGTGGCCGCGTACCACCATTTCGGCCCGTCGGCGGTGGCTCGGCTGCGCGGCATGTTCGCGTTGGTGATCTGGGATTCCGCGCGGCGGGAGATCTTCGGCGCCCGCGACCCGTTCGGCGTCAAACCGCTGTACTACGCGAGCGGGTCGCACGGCATCGCGTTCAGCAGTGAGAAGAAGGTGCTGCTGGAACTGTCCGGTTCGCTGGGCAACCGGCCGAGACTGGACCACAAGGCCCTACAGCACTATCTGGCGTTGCGGTACGTGCCGGAACCGGAGTCGATGCACGACTCGATCCGGCGGATCGAGTCGGGAACCGTGTTCACCGTCACACCGGGTGGTCAACTGGTCACCGAGCGATACTTCAATCCGACCTTCCGGGCTCGACCGGTTCGCGGCGAGGCGGATTCCGAGCGGCTCTACGGGCAGATTTCCGACACCTTGCGGGACTCGGTCGCCAAGCACATGCGCGCCGATGTCACCGTCGGCGCCTTCCTCTCCGGCGGCATCGACTCGACCGCGCTCGCGACGCTGGCCAAACGACACAATCCAGACCTGATCACCTTCACCACCGGTTTCGAGCGACAGGGTTACTCCGAGGTCGACGTCGCGGCGGAGACAGCCGCCGCGATCGGGGCGAAACACGTGGTTCGCACGGTTTCCGCCGAGGACATGATGGCGAACCTGCCGCTGATCGTCTGGTACCTCGACGACCCGGTCGCCGATCCGGCGCTGGTGCCGTTGTGGTTGTTGGCCAAGGAGGCACGCAACTACGTGAAGGTGGTGCTCTCCGGCGAGGGCGCGGACGAGTTGTTCGGCGGCTACGCGGTCTACCGGGAGCCGCTGTCGCTGGCACCGTTCGAACGGGTGCCCGGTGCGGTGCGCAAGGCGATGGGCCGGGTGTCCACCAAGATTCCGGACGGGGTACGCGGCAAGGACCTGCTGCGCCGGGGCGCGCTGAGCATCGAGGAACGCTATTACGGCAACTCGCGGACCTTCCGCGACGACCAGTTGCGAGCCGTGCTGCGCGGCTTCAACCCGAGGGTCGGGCACCGGGACGTGACCACGAACTCCTACCGGGCCACGGCCGGCCTCGACCCGGTCACCCGGATGCAGCACGTCGACCTGTTCACCTCGCTGCGCGGCGATGTGCTGGTCAAGGCCGACAAGATCGCGATGGCCAACTCGCTGGAACTGCGACTGCCGTTCATGGACTCCGAGGTGTTCCAGATCGCCTCGCAGATCCCGCTCGAGGAGAAGGTCACCAGGGACACCACCAAGT
Organism: Candidatus Melainabacteria bacterium; assembly: GCA_903970565.1. Classification (GTDB taxonomy): domain Bacteria; phylum Actinomycetota; class Actinomycetes; order Mycobacteriales; family Pseudonocardiaceae; genus CAJCJE01. Next base: position 3,557 of record CAJCJE010000999.1, read on the forward strand.
ATGCGCTGCGGATGGCGCTGCGGGACGTCGTGCCGGCGCAGGTACTCAACCGGCGCAGGCTCGGTCTGTCGGTGCCGATCCGACACTGGCTGCGGGCGGAGATGCACGACTGGGCGCGCGGCGTGGTACTCGACTCGCGGGCCGACGAACTGATCGACCGCAATGCCGTGCTGCGCCTGCTCGACGAACACCGCGCCGGCACCCTCGACCACAGTCGGCGGATCTGGGCGCTGCTGGTGTTCATGATCTGGCACGGCATCTTCGTCGAGGACCGCATCCAGCCACCCATTCCCGAACCGCACTACCCGGTCCGGCTCTAGTTGTCGTTCGGGAGCCTGGGTACTGGCAGGGCTGAAATTCGGACAGGTTTGGGTTCGGGCGCCTTGAGAATGGGCGGGGTGGCCTCGGGTTCGGCCGGCTAGGATTGTCGGCCGGCTAGAATTGTCGGCCGGCCCTGGAATTTCGGCGCTCGGTGGCGACCGTAGCCGAGCGCCGGCGGTTCAGCGGAGACCTGATTTATCGAAGCTTGGCTTTCGGCGCAACCGATTATCGCGAGTTGTCCACAACGGACGCAGATATCCACAGCGGGCCCAAACGACCCCGGACCCCGCGAATTCACCGATAGACTGGCCTCAGGGCTTCAAATCCCCTTGGGTGGGTGGGTTATGTGCGGGGCGGCGAATTTGGGCAGCGGTCTTGTTGGGACAGCAGGTTTTCGGATTTCCTCGGCTGTTCGTCGAAGGTTGGGCTCGCGGCAAACTCAGTCAGCCAGCAAGTTCCAGACGGGCGGCAGGTTCGCAGCAGGTTCCAGAGGCCAGCCGGTTCGCAGACGGGCGGCAGGTTCCAGACGGCCAGCCGGTTCCAGAAGCCAGCAGGTTCCGGGCGAGCGGCAGGGTTC
>CAJCJE010001000.1 GCA_903970565.1 Candidatus Melainabacteria bacterium
CTGCTGGGCCTGCCCGAGACCCGAGGCGAGCAGCTGCGATGAGGAGGAGAAGCATGACCACCGCGACGACCGTTCCCGACCCAGGATCGCTCACCCCGGCCGCGGCCCGCGCGGCGCTGCGCGCCGGCACCCGGGGCCCCACCTCAGGCTGGTGTGTCGGGTACGCCCAGGTCAACCTGATCGCGGTACCGGTCGACTGGGCCTACGACGTGCTGCTGTTCTGCCAGCGCAACCCGAAGCCGTGCCCGGTGCTGGACGTGACCGACGCCGGCAGCGCGCGGACCGTCCTCGCGCCCGACGCGGACCTGCGCACGGATCTGCCCGGCTATCGGGTGTGGCGGGACGGGGTGCTCACCGAGCAGCCGACCGAGGTCACTACCTTCTGGCGCGATGACCTGGTGTGTTTTCTGCTCGGCTGTAGTTTCACCTTCGACACCGCGCTGGCCGAGGCCTGGCTGCCGCTGCGCCATGTCGAACAGCAGTGCAACGTGTCGATGTACACCACGAACCGGCAGTGCCGCCCGGCCGGCCGGGTGCACGGTCCGCTGGTGGTGTCGATGCGGCCGATTCCGAACGACCTGGTCGACAGCGCGGTGCGGCTGACCGCGCGAATGCCCTCGGTACACGGCGCTCCGGTGCACACCGGTGATCCGGCGGTGCTGGGCATCGCGGATCTGGCGCGCCCCGACTTCGGCGATCCGGTCCGCGCGCACGCCGACGACGTCCCGGTGTTCTGGGCCTGCGGGGTGACGCCGCAGGCCGCGGTGGTGGCCTCCCGGCCGCCGTTCGCCATCACCCACCAGCCCGGCCAGATGTTCATCACCGACATCCCGGACACCGACTACAAGATCTGCTGAAGATCACCACCAGGCCCGGTTGGCGGCCGTCGAAGGCGCCGTCGCCGACATCATGGCTCGGCTGGACGCCCTCGAACGGCGCGCGGACCAGCCACCTGGCGCGGGGCCGGGGTTGTGGACTCACTCGATGGGTATCCGCAACCGCTGCCACAGTGCGGCGTGCTGGTGCAGATAGCGCATGTGCCGGAGATAGGCCTCGTCATGGCGTTCGGCCCGCTGCTTGACGAACTCGGGATGGTGGTGCACCAGCAGCACCATGTTCTCCAGCCGGGCCAGCACCTGCTCCAGCAGCGGCGGGGTGGTCGCCGACACCGGCCCGTAGGTCTCGAAAAACAGCCGCAGCCTGCGCAGTTGCTCGGGCGGCGAGCCGAATCCGCCGTCGTCGGCCGGGGCGAGCGGCACCAGGCAGTACACCAGGTACCCGAGATCCCACCAGCGCGGCGCGGGCCGGGCCGTGTCGAAATCGATCATGCCGACCGGCCGTGGCCCGTCGAACACGCAGTTGTACGGGGCGAAGTCGCCGTGGCAGATCACCTCGACCGGTTCCATCGCCGGATACTGCCAACCGGTCGGATAGCGGTCGACGAAGCCGAGGGTCCGGTCGTGGAACTCGCGCAGCAGCCGGGCCAGCGCGATCAGGGTGTCGTCGCCGCGCAGCGTCTCGGCCAGCGGCGGATGGCCGACCGTGCCGGGCAGGTAGGTCAACACCTCGCGGCCCTCGTCGTCGAAGCCGTGCACGGCGGGCGAGGCCGGGAAGTCCTGCTCGGTCAGGTAGCGCAGCAGGGCGTGCACCCTCGGCGTCCACCAGTTCGCCGGACGGTGCACGGTGTCGCCGATCCGGTACACGTCATGCAGACCACCGCCTGGCAACAACTCGGACATGCCGGCAGCCTAGCCACGCGCCACGACGAGGACGACCGTTGCGAACAGCCGAATACTCAGACCAGGGCAAGGCTGGGACCGGCGGAAATGTCCAGCCCGGAGGGAGCAACGCCGGCCGCGTGGAGGTGCGCGCCGAGCGCGGCGACCATCGCGCCGTTGTCGGTGCACAGCTTCGGCCTCGGCACCCGCAGCCGGATGCCGGCGGCGGCGCAGCGGGTCTCGGCGAGCGCCCGCAGCCGGGAGTTCGCCGCGACCCCACCGCCGATCACCAGATGGTCGATACCGAACTCGGTCGCGGCCCGGATCGCCTTGGCGGTCAACACATCGACCACGGCCTCCTGAAAGGACGCGGCCACGTCGGCGACCGGAACCGGCTCCCCGGCCCGCTGCCTGGCCTCGACCCAGCGGGCGACGGACGTTTTCAACCCGGAGAAGGAGAAATCGTACGGCGCGTCGCGCGGTCCGGTGAGGCCGCGCGGGAACGCGATCGCCTCGGCATTGCCCTCCCTGGCGGCCTTGTCGATGTGGGGGCCACCGGGGAAGGGCAGACCGAGCAGCCGGGCCACCTTGTCGAACGCCTCGCCGGCCGCGTCGTCGATGGTCGCGCCGAGGGTGTGGATCTCGCCGGCCAGCGACGACACGCGCAGCAGGCTGGAATGGCCGCCGGAGACCAGCAGCGCCAGCGCGGCGGCCGGCAGCGGACCGTGTTCGACGGTGTCCACCGCGACGTGCGCGGAGAGGTGGTTGACCCCGTAGAGCGGCACGTCCCAGGCCACCGCGTACGCCTTGGCCGCGGCGAGGCCGACCAGCAGCGCGCCGGCCAGACCCGGACCGGCCGTCACCGCGACAGCGTCCACATCGGACGAACTGACCCCGGCGACGGCGAGCGCGCGGTGCACGGCGGGCACCATCGCCTCCAGGTGCGCCCGGCTGGCCACCTCGGGCACCACGCCACCGAAGCGGGCATGTTGCTCGACGCTGGAGGCGATCTCGTCGGCGAGCAGTTCCACCGTGCCGTCCGCGCGGAGCCGCACGATGCCGACTCCGGTCTCGTCGCAGGAGGTCTCGATCCCGAGCACCACGACATCGCCGAGTACCGACCTGGTCAGCACGCTCATCAGGGCACCATCTTCCCTGCTCCGCCATCATCCACAGTGGATGGTGGTCGGATCATTGTGTAGGCGTCCGCACCGGACGGCTGGTAGTAGCGTTTGCGCAGGCCGAGCCGCTGGAAGCCGTGCGCGAGGTAGAGGGCGATCGCGGATTCGTTGTCCGTGCGCACTTCCAGGAAGACCGGCGCGGTCAACGTGTCGGCGATGTCGAGCACGGTGCGCAGCAGCGCCCTGCCGATCCCCTGCCCCTGCCAGGCCGGGTCGACGGCGATGGTGTGCACCTCGGTCTCGAAGTCCGGTGCCCGACCGTTGACCGCCAGTCCCGCGTAGCCGACCAGGGTCTCCGCCGCCGCAGGCACCTCAGCGGTGGTCGTGCCGGCGGCGTACGCGCCGAAGTAGTGGTTGCCGTGGCGCAGTTCGCTGGCGAAGATCCGCTCGTTCCACGGATCGTCCTCGGCGAACAGCTGCTTCTCCAACTCGACGCACCGGGCCA
>CAJCJE010001001.1 GCA_903970565.1 Candidatus Melainabacteria bacterium
CACAGATCACCGCCAGTGCCAACGGTAGTTGGGCGCACAGGGTGGTCAGTTCCACCGCCACTGTGGGCTCGGCCGCAACGCGTTGCGCACCCAGCCGGCGGGAAAGGAAGTCAAAAGCCTCGTTCTTCGACAGCACATCGAGGGTGATGGTGCGCGCGCCGACGGTGGCGACCAGATCGGGCATTCGGCACCTGCTGGTGATCAACACCAGGCAATCGGGAACGCCGGGAAGCAAGGGCAGGACCTGCTTGGTGCCAGCGGCGTTGTCCAACACGATCAGACACCGTTTGTCGGCGAGCACACTGCGGTACAGCGCCGTGCGAGCGTCAAGGCTGGCGGGAATGCGGTGTCGTGGTACTCCTAGCGCCTCCAGCAAAACCTGCACCGCATCGGCAGGGTCCATGGCCGTGCCTTCGGCGGCGAAACCGCGAAGATCAAGGTAGAGCTGCCCTCCGGGAAACCGGTCGGCGACCGTGTTCGCCCAGTGCACCGCGAATGTCGTCTTGCCGACCCCGGCCACGCCCGAAACCAGACTGACCGTCGCCGCGTGTGGTGGTCGCTCCCGGCCGGCGGGAACCCAGTCGAACACGTCATCGAGTTCGGCGCGCCGGCCAACGAAGGCCGACAAATCCGGCGGCAGCTGCATCGGCCGCACTGGCATGACGTGGCGGTCATTGGTAGCCGGTCGTGACGCAACCAACAGTCCGGGATCGGATCGCAGCACCCGCTGATGCAGTTCACGCAGCGCGGGACCTGGGTCGACACCAAGTTCCTCGCCAAGCCGGTGACGCACCGTCTCATAGACGGCCAGGGACTCGGCCTGGCGTCCTGTTCGATACAGAGCCACCATCAGCAACTCGTGCAGCCGTTCCTGGAGCGGCTCCGCCGCGACCTCCGCCATCAGGGTTTCCACCAACTGAAGGTGCCTACCCAGTTCCAGATCAAGCGTGGCCAGTTCCTCCAGCGCGGCTATCCTCGCCTGGCGCAGCCGCAGCCGTTCGGTCTGCGCGAACGGCATCACGATTCCGGTCAGCGCTTCTCCGCACCACAGCTCCAACGCCTCCCGCAACAGTGCGGCCGCCTGCTCGAGATCATGGCGGGTTCGCGCGAGCTCGGCTGCGGCCACCCTGCGTCGGAACTCTGCCACGTCCAACGACGCAGCGTCGATCGACAGCGCGTAACCGCCGACCCGAGAGACGATCCTCGGACTCACACGCCCGTCTTCCAGCACCCGCCGTAGCCCGCTGATGTAGTTGCGCACGGCTCCATACGCTGCTTTGGGAGCCGTCTCGCCCCAGACCGCGTCGACGATCTCTTCGCTCAACACCGGGGACCCCGCGCGCAGCAGCAGCACTGCCAACGTGGCCCGCTGCTGCGGCGAGCCCAGATCAAGCTCGGTCCCGTCGCGCCAGGCGCGAACGGGTCCCAGCAAGGAGAACGCCAAACCCTGCATCACACCACTCCTTCGCAGGTAGACCCAGGTCTGACCCCAACAGGCTAAGCCCTCGAACGGGCTAAAACGGTTGCCGACTTATATCAAGAGTGTGACGGACGTACAAAAGACTGTCAGCCGTTCAAGAGTGTGGCAACCTTCCAGGCAGCTGCCTCGCCCTGCACCTGGGGTGAAGGACGCCGTGGGTGATCGGGCCATCTTCCGCGGTGTCGTTGCATCGAGCCGGTGATCCTGATGTCCTGGAATGGCCCACTTCTCGATGACTTCGTTTCATGGATACATCACCAGCAGGAGGACCATCACATGGCAAGCGATCCTATCAATGTCGATGTCGGCGCGATGCTTCAGGGCGTTTCCCAAATTGAGTCCAGCCATGACAGCATTGCCAGCCAGGTAGAGAATCTACAGAACGAGTTCTCCTCTCTGAGCGCGACCTGGGGCGGCGCTGCGGCCACGGGTTTCCAGAGTGCCATGGGTCAGTTCTATGAGACCTGCCAAACTATTCTCGTGGCTCTGCATAGCCTCGCCACCGGCGTCGACAATTCGGCGATCTTCTACAACAATGCCCACGGTCAGTCCACTGACCAGGCCCAAGCACTGAAGCGCCAGATCGACTCGACCCCGATCGGGCTTCCCGGATTCTGAGCCACCCGGATTCTCGTCAGCTACGCCAGGAAGGCAGCCTGCCATGTCCGAAACTTATTCGGTAAAACTTCTCGACCTCGAAAATGCCATAGAGAACGCCCGTCAGATCAGCTCGAACATCGCCAACCTGCTGGACAGCCTCGAAACGGACCTCAAGGGCTCTCTGGCTTCCTGGACCGGTAGTGCCCAGGAACAGTACTACACGGCCCAGCAGGCATGGCACTCTGCCGCACAGACCATGCCGGCAAGCCTGGGCATCGCGAACAACACGCTGGAGAGCATTGCCGTAACCTACGACACGGCCGAGCGCCAGGCGATCCAGAGCCTGCCGGGCAGTTGAGCGATTTTCCCTGAACTCAGCGGAGGGTCAGAATGAGCGCACTACTCGACGACATCATTGCACGTATACATCAGGAACAAGACGAGCTGGACGAGCACGACGCACGTCAGAAATCGTCGGAACTATCCGAACGTGGGAAAACACGAGATGCGGCCCGCCGACCGGAGCACTCGACAACCGAATACCACAGGATCGCAGCCTAAGCCCTGTCTTACGTGTTCTTTCGGCCAGTTTTTTATAGCTGGCGCGTGTGGCGGCGAGGGCGAGAAAGACACAGAAGCGGTCGGCTTTGCGTTTCGTAGCAGACGCTCAGGAGGCGCCTGGGCGTGTCGTGTCCGGACATGGGCGGAGCCCCTGGTAGGAAACGGTCTGCGAAGATCAGTTTCATACCGGAGGGGCTCCGTGGTTACCTATTCTGCCATGCTCGACGTGCCACGCGAACTGGTGTAGTTCCTGGCGAACCTGTTGGCCGCCCGTCGCCGCGAACTGGGCACGCGGCCGGGATCACGAGCGCTATCCTGCTTCAAGCAGGCACTATTCGCGTTGGCGTGGTTCCGGGAACGGCGCGACATCCCGCTGATCGGCCGGGGATTCGGTATCTCCCAGGCCACCGCCTACCGGTACTGGGACGAGGCGATTCAGGTGCTGGCCGCCCGCGCACCCGACCTACATACCGCGCTGCGTCACGGCGCGACCGAGGGCTGGTCGCACGTCATCCTCGATGGCAAGGTCGTCGACGCCGACCGATACCGGGAGAAAACCCTCAACACCCACGGTGAGACCATCGACGCCTGGTACGCGGGCAAGACACACGACTTCGGCGGCAACGTCCAAGCAGTGATGCGCCCGGATGGCCTGCCGATCTGGATCTCCGACGCGATGCCGGGCTCGGTCCATGACCTGACCGCCGCCCGGCGGCGCGTGCTGGGCACGTTGTACTGGGCCGCGTCCCAGCTTGGTCTGCCTACCTTGGCTGATCCCGGCTACCAGGGTGCCGGCATCGGGGTCCACACCCCGATCAAACACCCCAGCGACGGCGGTGTTCTCGATGCCGACAACCGTTGCTACAACGCCCTGTTGCGTAGTCTGCGCTGTCTGGGCGAACGCGGGTTCGCCCTGCTGACCGGTCGCTGGCGGCCCTTGCAACACATCACGGCCAGCCCTCGCAAGATCGGCGACATCGCCAAAGCCGCCCTCGTACTCACCCATTTCGAACACGACTACCAATCATGCTGAGAAAACCTCATTGGGTTTGGGCTTTACATGAGTTGCGTACAGCGGTGGGGTCCGGCTTACTGACGATATTCACGGTGATGCGGCGGCACAGGTCACAGGAGTGCCGGTGCAAGGTCATCAACCATTTCACCGGGTTGTCGATGGCTTTTCAACGACCAACAGAGCGACGGCATCGGCTACCGGGCTACTTCGGTGAGCGACCGCTCGATGGTAGCGGCGAGCAGGCG
>CAJCJE010001002.1 GCA_903970565.1 Candidatus Melainabacteria bacterium
CGACCGGCGCCGGTTTCACCGGCTGGAGAAATACCATCGCGGCAACCACCCCCTCCCGTACGGCAACCGCAAGATGCGCGAAGCCTACAAACGACTCCAGAAACAGGCCCGCTCCAACTACGCCGGCCTCGTCGCCGAGACCCTGCTGGAACGCATGAAGGTGACCGGGTTCCGGGCGGGCGGCGAGCAGACCGACCAGGCCGACAACCAGGCGTGGCAGTGGTGGCAAGCCAACCGCATGGACGCCAACTCCGGTCTCGTACACCGGGCCGCGGTGGTCATGTCGCGGGCGTACGTGATCGTCGGCAACCGCAACGGCCAACCGTTGGTGACCGGGGAAGACCCGCGTCAGGTGATCCACGAGTCCGACCCGACCGACCGCTACACCGTCCGCGCGGCGTTGAAGGTCTGGTCCGACGACGTCGAGAACGCCGAGATGGCCGTGCTCTACCTGCCGGCCAGCATCCACTACTACCGCTCCACAGCCCCGCCGAACACCCCGCACCAGCTGTGGAAGCCGGCCAGCTGGGACGTCGATGTGTCCAACGACTTCGCCCCGGCCGGTGTCGCTGTCAACGAGTTCGGCCAGGTCCCGGTCGTGCCGTTCATCAACCGCCCGGACCTGACCGGCGATGGCCTCGGCGAGTTCGAAGACGTCCTGGACATCCAAGACCGGCTGAACACGACGATCCTGGACCGGTTGGTGATCTCCGGGATGCAGGCATACCGGCAACGGTGGGCCAAGGGCATCGACCTGGAGGACGCCAATGGCAACCCCCAGACCGAGTTCGACCCCGGCGCCGATCTGCTCTGGGCCGTCCCGGACGCGTCGGCCCAGTTCGGGGAGTTCAACCCGACCGACCTCACCCCGCTGATCACGGCGATCGAGTCCGATGTGTCGCACATGGCCGCGATCACCCGCTGCCCACCCCAGTACTTGCTCGGGTCGGTGGTCAACATCTCCGGCGACGCGCTCGCTGCCGCCGAGACGGGCCTGGTCAGCAAGGTCACCGAGCGGGAACAGGAATACGGCGAGTCCTGGGAGGCCGTGTATCGGCTGGCCGGCATGGTCCAGGGCCGGACAATCCCGCCCGACGCCGAAGTCATCTGGCGCGACCCGCAGTTCCGGACCCTGACCGAGATGGCCTCGGCGTCGGTGCAGTTGCAGGCAGCTGGCGTGCCGTGGCGAACCCGGATGGCCATGCTCGACAAGAGCCCGCAGGAGATCGAGCGAATGGAAACCGAGCGCGCGCAAGACGCAGCGCTCAACGCCACCCCGCCACCACCTCCCACGCCCTCGACGGCGGCACCGCCCGGAGCACCGAACTCCGCGATACCACCGATCCCGGTCGCTCAAACATAGCGTGCGATTGGAAGTAGCTAGTCAGATTCTGCGGTGATCAGTTGCGGGAGCGTCAAGGCGCTCGTAAATCCGTGGTTTCGATTGCCCCGCAAACACTTCTTCCCATGGATAGGGCAGTGTCGGCTCCACAATGAGTCGCGAACCATCTGCGGTGAAAAAACGAGCTTCAAGCATAAAGCCGTACTCGTCTTGAGTGTTCATTGCCAGATCTCGAACCCAGTACTTCAGCTGTACGAATTGAACCTCTGGCCCACCTGCAAACACACGCATTATCTCAGTCGAGGTATGCCGCCGAAAAAGCACGACTCGACGAGATGAATTGGGAGGAAGCACAAGCTCGCGCCCCAGCAAGTCGGGCACTGTGTCCGAGTTGTCAATTTCTAGGTTTGAGGTGTCGACTAGGTCGATTCGGGCAGGGAAGCCGCTGCAATTCACAAAATTGACTGTTACGGTAACCGCGAACAGTCGTAGATTGTCGGCACTTTCAACTCGTATGGGCGTGGTCACGGCGTTCGAGGCCATCAACAATGCGTCAGGGTTAGCTTGCTGCTCCTCAATTGTCACCGAGGTTAGCATTGGTCTTCCCGATGGCGACCCCGGTGTAGCGTACGCATATACCACGGGCGCGAGGGCGTCAAACTGGGCTCGCAAGAATCGGTACTCTGATTCCCGTGCGCCTTGCTTCTCCCGTTCCGCTGACTCGTGCGCGAGTGTCAATTGTGTCCGCATCGATTCCATCTGATCGCGGGTCGTAGCTTCGCTTTGCTCCAGCTGTTTCCGGGCGGACTCCGCTTGGCTCTTTGCAGAACCGGCCGTCTTGGCAGTCCAAATCGCCGCTGCGGTCGCCGCCCCGAATGCAAAAACGGTCGCGACCGCTTCGATCCAGCTGGGGACATCGTTCATGGTTCATCACGATACGCCCACGATGCTCCGACGCTACCTGTAGCAGACACGATCGGCACTTGCGCAGTCCGCAGGCCACTGTCAGTCACGACCACGAAGTTTCGCTGGCGCCGATCAACCAGCACCTCTCTTGTGTCGACGAATCCGAGAGGGGCTGCTGGTGACTCTTGTTGAATGGAGCACGATCGTCGGTGTCGTGATCGCGCTCTGCGGCAGTGTCGTCATCCCGTTGTGGCTGAACAAGAAGACCCATGATGCCGATGCCAGCGTGTCCACGGTGGTGTCTTGGCGTGGGATCACCGACGCGCTTCAGGAAGAACGTAACGAGCTGCGCCGTCAGCTGCGGGAGATCGACGACCGGCAGCGCCTTCAGCTCAAGGAGATCGAGGCGGCCTGGGAACAGCGGCTAACCGTCGCGCGGCAACGCATCACCG
>CAJCJE010001003.1 GCA_903970565.1 Candidatus Melainabacteria bacterium
CGACCGGCGATCCGAGCCGACCCGGCCAATCCCGCCTACGTCATCTACACTTCAGGTTCGACCGGACGCCCCAAAGGCGTGGTGATACCACACCAGGGCATCGTCAACCGGCTGCGCTGGGCCCAACAGGAATACCGACTCGACCCGGACGACGTGGTGTTACAGAAGACCTCCGCCAGCTTCGACGTGTCGGTATGGGAGTTCTTCTGGCCACTCGCGGTCGGCGCCCAACTGGCCCTGGCCCGCCCCGGCGGCCACCGCGACCCCGGCTACCTGCTCGACACAATGGCCACGACAGGCGTCACCACTGTCCACTTCGTACCGTCAATGCTGCGCGTCTTCCTCGCCGAAATGGCCGACCGAAAAGTCCGACTGCCCGCGCTCCGCCGAGTGCTGTGCAGCGGCGAAGCACTACCCGAGGACCTGGTCGAGCAAGCCGCGCGACTACTCGACTGTCCGGTCCACAACCTGTACGGCCCGACCGAGGCCAGCATCGACGTCACCGCGATCCGCTGCCTACCGGGCAAACCGGTCAGCATCGGCCGACCGATCGCCAACACCCACACCCACATCGTGCGCGACGGGCAACCCGTGAACACCGGCGAACTACTACTCGGCGGCGTCCAGTTGGCCAGAGGCTACCTCGGCCGACCCGCCCTGACCGCGCAACGATTCATCCCCAACCCCTTCGGCGCACCGGGCACACGGCTCTACCGCACCGGCGACGAAGCCCACCGCCGACCCGACGGCCTCATCGACTACCTCGGCCGACTCGACCACCAAGTGAAGATCCGCGGCCAACGGGTCGAACTGGGCGAAGTGGACGCCGCCCTACGCGCCCTACCCGACGTGCGGGAAGCCGCCACCGCGCTGCGCCACGGCCGCCTCATCGGCTACCTCGTCCCCGGCACCGACCGGCCAACCAGCACGCTGCGCGCCGAACTCGGCCGGATGCTGCCCGAACACATGGTGCCCTCCTCGTTCCAACCGCTCGACACACTACCGCTGGGCCCCAACGGAAAACTCGACCGCGCCGCACTACCCGACCCCGACACCAACCGCCCCGAAACGGCCGGTACCTACCGACCGCCGAGCACCCCGGCCGAACAGACCCTGGCGGAGATCTGGCAGGACATACTGGCCATCCAACCGATCAGCGTGGACGACCGGTTCGTGGAACTGGGCGGCCAGTCACTGACCGCAGCCACGGTCTGCGCCCGAGTGCGCTCCGCACTCGGCGTCCGACTCTCCCCCGCCGACGTACTCGGCGACGACACCATAGCCACCCTCGCCGCCCGCCTCCCCCACGCCCCTGCCACGGTTTCCCCTGCCCAGGATCTTTCAGCCCCGCCATCGCAACCGGTCGCGGACGGCGGCTCGTGCACCTCCGCGCAACAGCGGCTGTGGTTTCTCGACCAGCTCAACCCGGAATCCCGCGCCAACACCCTGTTCGAGGCCTACCGGCTGCGCGGCGAACTCGACGTGCCCGCGCTACGCGCCGCACTGTCCGATGTAGTCGATCGACATCCCGCGCTGCGCACCGTGTTCCTCGACCAGCGCGGCGTACCCGTTCCGATGGTGCGCGACAAGGCTGACGTGTGGTGGCAGGACGGCGACCCCACCTCCGTGGCCGGCACCGCCGAACTGACCGAGGCGGTGGAACGAATCGGCCGCACCGTGTTCGACCTCGCCAGCGGGCCACTGCTGCGAGTGGCGTTACTGCGACGCGATCGCACCGACCACATACTGGTAGTCGCGGTCCACCACATCGTCGTCGACGAGCGATCCATGTCCGTGCTGTGGCACGACCTCGGCACCGCCTACCGCTCCCGACACGCGGGCCACGCACCCACCTGGACCCCCCTGACACCCACCCCGGACAGCGACACCGAGGAGACGACGAACGAGGACGTACGGGCCTGGGCCGAACGGCTACGCGGAGCCGAACCGGTGGAACTGCCAACCGACCTGCCACGCCCGACCCAGCTCGGCTACGCCACCGCCACCCTGCCCTTCACCCTGTCCGCCGAAATCTCGACCGGCATCCGGAAACTGGCCGGCTCATGCGGCGTGACCCCGTTCATGGTGCTGCTGACCGCAGTCAGCAGCATGATCGGCCAACTCACCGGCCAACAGGACTTCCTGCTCGGCACCTTCGCCGGCGCACGCGAGCGAACCGAGGACGAGCAGTCCATCGGGATGTTCGTGAACACGATCGCGCTGCGCGTGCGACTGACCGACGAACCCGATTTCCCGACGCTGCTGACGCGAATCCGGGACTCGGCACTGGAGTCCTACCGACACTGGAACGTACCGTTCGACCGACTGGTCACCGCGCTGCGACCACCACGCGAACGCAGCCGCAACCCGGTACTGCGAGTGGCATGCCAGTCGCTCGGCGACCTCTCCGACCGGCTCACCCTGCCGGGGATCAAGGTCTCACCGTGGCAGCACGGTCAGGGTGGCGTGCCGTTCGACCTGATGATCGTCACCCGTGACGACGGCCCGGCCATCACCGGACGGCTCTGCTACAGCGAAGACCTGTTCTCCGCCGAGCGCGCCGGCATCTTCGCCGACCTGCTGGTCCACATCCTGACCACCGCCGTCACCACCACCGACCCGCGCGCCCCGGACCGCATACCCGCCCGACTGGCGGAGCCCGGTCAGGCGCGGTTGCGCGCGAAAGCCTCGTCGTTCGTGACGGACTGGTAGCCGAACCACCACCGGACGCCGTCACCGACGACAACGGCCGACCAGCCCCGCTGCGGGTCCGCCAACGCGCCCCGCGCCCCGATTCGCCCTCTCGCAATCGCACCACCGCTTCCGACGACCACGGTGGCGGCCTCCCGGGCCAACGGGAGGCCGCCACTGCCCTGGCTCGGCTGGACCACAGCGTCGCGCTCAGGGACAGGTGCACGGTTCGCGGAGCGGTCACCTCGTCTGGCTACCAAGCTACGAATGCACCGGCTCTTTCTGCGAACTTACCGAGAAGCCTAATTGGCTTGTTCCGCGTCGCAAGTCGGCTGGCCCGTTTTGGAAGAGAGTTACCTGCGGAAACAACCGATGATGCGCGAAAACACGCAACTGACAGTGCGTATTTCACGGCGCGAAAACGGCAAGTTTTGGAATTTTGGAAGCGCGGTAGCCGCGACGAGCGGTCGATGTCGGAGGACTAGCGGCACAGTGGCGATCGGTCCAACTTACCTTGCTGGCAAGGAAATTCCGATAAGCGTAGCCACGAGTCACGGTGACGGCCATGTCAACTTGCGAAATCTTCAGGTGCTTGGAAAACTCGCACCGATCCCGATCGGCCAGATTCTCACGTCTGGCCAAAGACACCGAATCGCCACACAGCCGAGCGGGATCACCCAGCTATGCACAGTGCTCGGCTGGACCACCAGTAATTGCGTCGCGTGCCCAATCCTTGACCTCGGCACGCGGCGCAATCCACCGCATTCGGAGACACAATGATCAAGTTCGATGGCCCCGACGGTGAGAGATTTTCGCCGCCGCGTACGTCCTGCCCCAGTTCGACGGTGATCTACTGGCCACTGGTGGCCCTGTACACCGTCCAGGCATTGTTCACGGTGACGTTGATGCTGATCGGCGTCGGTCCGACCGCCGCGGGCAGTATCGTCGTTGGCCTGTTCACCCTGGACCAGCTGATCATCAAAACCGGTGTCGCTGGTCTGCGCCGGATACTGGCGGCACCGATCAGCGCCGCTCCTGGCCAGCTGGGTTGGCTGGGGTGATGGCCGTGCG
>CAJCJE010001004.1 GCA_903970565.1 Candidatus Melainabacteria bacterium
GTGCGAGCCGTTGTCACCGCACGGGTCGGCGACCGAGGTCCCGTCGACGAGCAGGCTGTCACTGGCGTTGTTCCAGTCACCGTCGTATGCGGTGACCCCGAGTTTCACGTCGGCGTCGGCCGGGTCGATGTTCGGCTCGGCCAGCGTCACCGACTCCTGCGAGTCGTCGGTGGCACGCAGATGCCCGGCGTACACGTCGAACTGGCGCAGCGCGGTGTAGCCGGGGATCGGCGCGGTGGCGCCGAAGACCACGGTCAGTGACCAGCCGGCAGCGCAGCCGTAGCCGGCCGGCGCCCACACGTCACCGACGCTGACCGTGTTGGCCGTTCCGGTGCCCAGACCGGCGAAGCTGCTGGTCACGTCGGCCCAGTCCGAGTACATCCCGACCGGCGAGGTGCTCGACTGCGAGCTGGTGTAGTTCGCCGCGACCAGCGGTACCTGGGTGGCCGGATCGGACCCGACGGCGATGGTCACCGGCTGCGCGTCCGGGCTGCTCGCGGCGGGCGAGGGCGGCGCGGCCGATGCCGGTTCCAGAAAATACGGCGGGGACTCGCAGCGGGGTTGCGCCGTGCCGAGGTAGCTGCCGGTGTCCCCGCCCCAGTCCAGTTGCGCGTAGAGCACCGAGGTGCCGGTCGGTATCTGCATGGTCGCGCTGCTCTGGTCGAACAGCGTCGTGCCGGACGGGCCGGTCGCCCCCGCGCCCGCCAACTGCATGTAGTAGCCGTTGTTGCTGCCCCAGCCGAACAGCGGCAGCTGGAAGAGCGGATTGCGCTGGGTGGCATCCTGACAGGTCTGCGGTCCGGCGAGCAGGCATCGCTGTTCGCCGGTCACCGGGCAGCGCAGCACCCCGTTGCCGATCTCCTGGAAATCGCCGTAGGCACTGATCCGCCCGGTCGGCGTGTCGAACCCGCCGTCGACCGGCGTCGCCGCCGCAGCGCTCGATCCGGCAGCAGTCGATCCGGCAGTGGTCGACGGGGCAGCCGTCGACGGGGCGGAGGTCGGCGCGGCGGAGGTGGAGGTGGCCGAGGTGGCCGCGGCGGCGGTCGACTGCGGGATCGTGACGATGGCGGCCCCGGCGAACAGCAGCGCCGCCGCGAGCGCCAACCCGCCCAGTCGCGGCACGACGGTCATCGGACCCCCTCCGTGGGAGGCGGACCGGGACGCAGCCGGCCTCTGGCCAGCGTCGGGCCGATGTCGTTGACGGCCAGGCCCACGGTGCGGACCGGTGGCGCGAGGTTGGTGCGCAGGTCCGGTGGCACCGGCGCGGTGATGGTCAGCTCGACGCTGGCCCGCGCCGGCAGACCCAGGGCCGCCCACCGGCTCGGATCGCCGACGTTCGTGGACGTCATACCCAGCCGCACCGGCATCGGGATGTTCAGGTCACGCAGGCTGCCGTGCAGCCACGGCGCGGTGAGCACCTCGTTGCGGCCGTGCGCGGCGAGCACCAGACCGAGAATCCGGTGCTCCTCCTCGGTGTCCGTGGCCCACACCGTGACCAAATAGGACAGTTGGTAGCGGCGCAGCGGACCCTGCGCGGCGTTGACCCGGCCATTGGCATCCCGCAGGTACACCTCGGCGCCGGCCATGCCGGTCAGGTCCTCCGAGATGTCGTGCAGGAACAGGTTGACCGTGCAGGCGGACTTGCCGGTCCGTCGATGGTCGACCAGACCGGCAGGGGAGGCGAAGTCGATCGTGGCGCCTGCTGGCAACTCGGCGACCAACCACGCGGCAAGGGAAGCGTCCACATCGGCAAGCACACCGCAAAGTGTCCGGCCACGTCAGGCCATTGGTCTTGACCGTGCCGGACGGTCCTGAGGGCCCCGATTCGTTGCCCCTGCGGGCACCTCGATCGAGGTACACCGGCTGTCCTCGCGAGCAACCGTGCGCCCACCGCGCGGTGCCAGGCTGAGCGGGTCGGTGGCCTGCCGCCACCAGGGTCGCCAGTGACGGCCCGCGATGAGCTGGGAGGCTCGATGCCCACATATCTCACCCCCGGTGTCTACGTCGAGGAAGTCTCCTCAGGGTCCAAGCCGATCGAGGGCGTCGGCACCGCCATTGCCGCATTCGTCGGCTTCGCCGAAAAGGGCCCGGTGTCCGAACCGACCCTGGTGGTCAACTGGCCGCAGTTCGTGAACGTCTTCGGCGGGTTCCTCACCGAGGGCTACCTCGCCTACTCGGTGTACGGCTACTTCATCAACGGCGGCGGTGCGGCCTACATCGTCCGGCTGCCCGACCGCCGCGACGCGGAGGCACCCGCCTTCGCGACGGCCACCCTGCCGGCGCTCGGTGAGAACGGCAAGGCCGCGCTCACCTTCCGCGCACTGGCCGCCGGCAACGCGGGCGACGATCTCAGCGTGCACGTCAGCCCGGCCGGCCAGCCCGGCGAGGACACCTTCAAACTGGAGATCCGGCGGGGCGAGCAGGTCGAGGAGACCTTCGACAACCTCACCATCAAACGCGGCGCGGCGAACGTGGCCACGGTGCTGGCCAAGCAGTCCAAGCTGATCGCCCTGGAGGAGACCGGCACCCTCGCCGTGCCGGCCAAGGACGCCACCGTCCGACTGCACGGCGGTGCCCTGCCCGCGCGTCGCGAACTCACCCCCGAGCACTACATCGGGGACACTTCCGCGCGGACCGGTTTCGGCAGCCTGGAAACCGTCGACGAGGTCACCATGCTCGTGGTGCCCGACCTGATGGCCGCCTTCCAGCGCGGCGACATCGACATGGACGGGGTGAAGTCCGTCCAGCTCGCGATGATCGCGCACTGCGAGCTGATGGCCGACCGGGTCGCCATCCTGGACACCCCACCGACGCTGAACCCGCAGCAGGTCCGGGACTGGCGCACCGACGTCGCGGGCTACGAGTCGAAGTACGCCGCGATGTACTGGCCCTGGGTCAACGTCCTCGACCCGCAGACCGGGGCCAGGGTCACCCTGCCGCCCAGCGGCTACGTCGGCGGGGTGTGGGCGCGCACCGACGCGACGAGGGGCGTGCACAAGGCGCCGGCGAACGAGGTCATGCGGGGCGTGGTGTCCCTCGGCGCGACCATCGCCAAGTCCGAACAGGACATTCTCAACCCGATCGGGGTCAACTGCCTGCGCGCGTTCCCGTCCCAGGGCATCCGGGTCTGGGGTGCGCGCACCCTGTCCAGCGACGCGGAATGGCGCTACCTCAACGTGCGCCGGCTGTTCAACTTCGTGGAGAAGTCCATCCTGTCCGGTACCAACTGGGTCGTGTTCGAACCCAACGACCAGTTCCTCTGGGACAGCGTGCGCCGGGTGATCAGCGCCTTCCTCGACCGGATCTGGCGCAACGGCGCGCTGATGGGACGCAGCGCCTCCCAGGCGTACTTCGTCAAGTGCGACGCGGAGAACAACCCGGCGGAAAGCCGCGACGCCGGCAACCTCGTCGTCGAGGTGGGCATCGCACCGGTCAAACCGGCCGAGTTCATCATCTTCCGCATTTCCCAGTTCTCCGAGGGCGCCGCTCTGGAGGAGTAGGACCGCCGTCGGAACCCGCGTGCGAACCCGTTGTGATCGAAAGGAAAGAACATGACAACCGCGAGCTTCAGCGGCATGGACAGCCAGGCGCTGACCTACGGCAAGATGACCAACAGCCAGGCCGGCCTGGCCACCGCGTCGTCCGTCGCCATCGCCAGCCGATTCGTCGTCCAGTTCAGCGTCGGCCTGGTCACCGGCAAGATCAACGGAAAGCTGTCCTTCTCGGAACTGACCAACATCACTTCCGAGGTCGACCCGGCCGAGTACTACCACAGCTCCACGACCGGTGTCACGTTGTCCAAACAGTTCGGCAAGACCAAGCCGGCGACGGTCACCCTGAAACGCGGTATGGACGACGACGCCTCGCTGTGGACCTGGCACCAGGGCGTCCTGGACGGTGACCCGAACGCCCGTTCCACCAGCTGTAGCCTGGCCATGTACGACACCCAGCAGAACCCGAAGGCGCAGTACTACCTGTACAACGCCTGGCCGAGCAAGCTCGCCGTGGACGGCCTGAAGGCCGGTGCGAGCGACGTCGTCTACACCACGGTCACGCTGACCTGCGACCAGATCGTGTTCGTGCCGACCGGAGCCCAGAGCACCGGCGCGGCGAGCTGATGTCGGCCCCCGTTTCCGCCGTCGAGGCGCGCGGCGGGCTGCGTACCGAGTATCCGTTCGTCCTGCCGCGCGGTTACCTCGATCAGCACGGCCAACTGCACCGCTCCGGCGCGATGCGGTTGGCGACGGCGAAGGACGAACTCACCGCGCACGCCGAGCCGCAGGTCCGGCGCAATCCGGCCTACCTCTCGGTGTACCTGCTCAGCAGGACGGTGACCAACCTCGGTCCGGTGAGTCCACTGGACGCCGAGGTGGTGGAGAACCTGTTCGCTTCCGACCTCGCCTTCCTCCAGGACCTCTACCGGCGGATCAACCAACAGGGGCACACCGAGGCGGACGTCAGCTGTCCGCAGTGCGGCCATGCGTTCCTGGTCGATGTGACCGGGGACGGCGCGGAGACGTTGTGAGCGCGCCGACCCCGGAGGAGTTCACCGACCGGTTGTGGGAGGAGATCGTCTACATCGGCTACTACCTGCACTGGTCGTTCGACTCGATCCTCGAACTGGACCACGCGAGCCGGGCGAGGGTGATCAGCGAGATCGGCCGGATCAACTCGCTGCTGAGCGAGGGCGGCGACGTTCCGGTGCCGCGTAGGGACGGCTTT
The DNA here is from genome assembly GCA_903970565.1 of Candidatus Melainabacteria bacterium. Taxonomy (GTDB): domain Bacteria; phylum Actinomycetota; class Actinomycetes; order Mycobacteriales; family Pseudonocardiaceae; genus CAJCJE01. The sequence goes on from CAJCJE010001004.1 coordinate 4,723, forward strand.
TCCATCCGGTGAGACAGCCGGAGACGGTCGAGGGGTATTCGGAGGAATTCGGTGCGAGAGGAGTGCGCGTTGTGCGGATGATTCGCTGGCCGTTGGGTC
>CAJCJE010001005.1 GCA_903970565.1 Candidatus Melainabacteria bacterium
CGGCAGTCTGGGGATCGGCCTCGGCGCGGTGGCCCGGCTGTCCGACTCCTACGACGTCACCTCTCGGCCCGACCGGGGCACGGTGCTCCTCGCCCGGTTCCTCCCCGAGCGCGGCGCCGGCCCGGCCCCTCGGCGGATCGCCGCCGGGTTGACCAGACCGATCGACGGCGAACAGATCTGCGGAGACGCCTACGCCATCCGACATTCGCCGGAGGAACCGGACCGGTTGTGGTTGATGCTGTGCGACGGGTCGGGGCACGGTCCGCTCGCCGCATCGGCCGCCCGGGCCGCCGTCGGGGTGTTCTGCCGATCCCAGCGCGGCACCGGCCCGGAACACCTGATCAGGCAGATACACGAGGAGCTGCGCGGCAGCCGGGGTGCCGCGGTGGCCGTCGCCGAGGTCGACCTCGGCAAGGGCATGATCCGGTTCGCCGGACTGGGCAACGTCGCCGCGTTCGTCGTGGCCGACGGCGAGAAGCGCGGCATGGTCTCGCTGCCCGGTATCGCCGGTTACCAGGCCAGTTCGGTGCGTGCCTTCGACTATCCGCTTCCGGTCGGGGGCGGTCTGGTCCTGCACTCGGACGGACTGACCGATCGCTGGCCGGCCGGTGATCTCGATCGGCGACCGACCCTCGACCCGCTGGTGACCGCGACCGCGCTCCTGCGCGACGCCGGCCGGCGGCACGACGACGCCAGCGTCCTGTTCGCCGCGCCACCGGTTCGGACGAGCCGGTGAACGAAAGCCTGCTGCACCTGGTCATCGCCAGTGAACCGGATGTCTTCCTGGTTCGTCAGCGCGGCCGGGAGGTGGCCGGCGAGATCGGCATGGAGAGCCAGGACCAGATCCGGGTGGCCACCGCCCTGAGCGACCTCGGCCGGGACCTCGTTCGCCACCACGACCGGGCCGAGGTGGACTTCCAGATCGCGGACCTGCCGGAGGCCGGCCTCGTCATCGAGTTCAGCTCCTCGGGTTCGGTCGCCGAGATCAGCGCTGGTCCTGGTTGGAAAACGGTGGTCCGGCTGATGGACGAGGTTCGGGCGGTGCCCGATGACGACGGTGGGGCGACGATCATCGTTTTGACGAAGTACCTGCCCCCGGGAGTGCTGCCACCGGTCGGTATCAGGTTGACAACGGTGCGGCGGACGCTGAGCCGGCTGGCCAAGAGCAGCGCGGTGGACGAACTGCGCTCGCAGAACGCGGAGCTGTTGGGGACGCTGGAAGACCTGGAAACCAAACAGGCCGAGCTGACCCAGCTCAACGCGGAGCTGGAGGAGACCAACCAGGGTGTGCTCGCCCTGTACAAGGAGCTGTCCGAGGAATTGGAGCAGACCAACCGGGGGGTGGTTGCGCTCTATGCCGAACTGGATGAGAAATCAACCCAACTGCGGGAGGCCAGCACCGCGAAGAACCGGTTCTGGTCCAACATCAGCCACGAGCTGCGCAGCCCGATCAACTCCGTCATCGGCCTCGCCCGGCTGATGGCCGAGGAACAACTGGCCCCGCTCAGTCCCGAACAGCGCCACCAGATCGGCCTGATCCACAATTCCGGGCTCGCGCTGCTGGGCCTGGTCAACGAACTCCTGGACACCGCGAAGGCCGAGTCGGGACAGTTGAAACCGGAGTTCGGCCCGGTCGAGCTGGACGGCGTCTTCGGACAGTTGCGCGGCACGCTGCATCCGATGCTCGCCGGCGACGAGGTCGATCTCGTCATCGAGCCGCCGCTGTCGGTGCCGGTGCTGCTGACCGACGAGGTGCTGCTGACCCGCATCCTGCGCAACCTGCTGTCCAACGGCCTGAAGTTCACCGAGCGCGGCGAGGTCCGGCTGAGCGTCGCGGTCGACACCGCCGAGGGCCAGGTGTGCTTCGAGGTCAGCGATACCGGCATCGGCATCGCGGCCGACCAGCAGAAGCGGGTCTTCGAGGAGTTCTACCAGGTGCGCAGCAGCGTGCAGGGCAACGCACGAGGCACCGGGCTGGGGTTGCCCTACTCCCGCCGGCTGGCCGAAGTCCTCGGTGGCAGTCTCGAACTGAGTAGCGAACCCGGTGTCGGCACGCGGGTCTCGTTCCGCCTGCCGATGCGGACCGAGATCTCGACCCCGACCGAGGCCGCGCTGACCGCCCCCGAGCCGACCGCCGACGCCGAGCGGACCGTCGACGCCGAGCAGAACGCCGACGCCGTGCAGAACGCCGACGCCGTGCGGACCGTGCTCGTCATCGACGACGATGCCGAGTTCCGCAGCCGACTGGTCGGCCTGCTGGCCGATCTCGTCACCACGGTCGTCGACACCGGCGACGGCAGGAACGCGCCGGAGCTGATCGCCCGACACGAACCGGACCTGATCACGCTCGATCTGCGGATGCCGGAACTGGACGGCGACGAGGTCGCGCGGCGAATCCGGCGCGACCCGGCCGGCCATGACATCCCGATCATGATCCTGACCTCGGCCGATCCGGCTGGATTCGACCTGAGCGACCTCGGCCCGGTCAGCGTGGTATTGGACAAGTCCGAGCTGTCCTCAGACTCGTTGAAACGTGGCATGGACCAGGTTCTGCGGAACCGACGACGAGGAGGTGGACAGCGGTGATCCCCGATCCGTACACCGCCGTCGGCGGCCCCGCGCAGTTGTTGGTCATCGACGACGTCGAGGCCAGTCGATACATCGTGTCCACCTGGCTACGCCGGGCCGGGCACGAGGTCATCGAGGGCCGCACCGGCGGAGAAGCCTTCGCGCTACTGGACCAACAACCGTTCGACCTGGTCATCCTGGACGTGAACCTGCCGGACATGAGCGGCTTCGAGGTGTGCGAGCGGATCAAGTCGGACACTGCCACCTCGGCGCTGCCGGTCATCCACGTGTCCGCGACCGCCATCGCGCCGGAGGACCGAGCCAACGGCCTGACCCGTGGCGCGGACGCCTACCTCACCGAGCCGGTCGACCCGGGGGTGCTGGTCGCCACGGTCAACGCGGCCCTGCGCTACTCCCGCGCCCGCGCGGCGACCGAACGGCTCGCCTCCCGGCTGGCCCGGCTGACCAGGGCGACGCTCACCCTCAACACCGCGGTCAACTTCGACGAGCTGGTCCGCTCGGCCGCGACCGGCGCCGCGCAGATCCTGGAATCCGCCGCGAGCGCGGTGATCGTCACCCCGGACGGGCAGCGCCTGATCGGCTCGGTCCAGGGCCCTACCGGTACGGCCGATCTCGGGCCTGCGGACGAGGCACGGTGGAAACACCTCGTCGACGACACCATCGGCCGGGGCATCGGCGCCACTCTCACCACGCTGCCCCACCGCCCGGAGCAGCAGTCCCAGGACAGCGACTGGATCGCCGTCCTGCCGTTCGTCAAC
>CAJCJE010001006.1 GCA_903970565.1 Candidatus Melainabacteria bacterium
TGGGTTCCAACAGCGCCCGCAGACCATTGACCGGTGCGGACTCCTGGAGCCCGATGGCGGTACAGAGCTGGCGTAACTGCTGATCAACGTGCGCGTACAGCGTAGACACGCCGTGGCCCATGCCAGCTCCACCCCTCAGTGGGAAAACAAACCAGTACCGCCAACATCGCGTGCCGAGTGAACTTAGTTTTCACCGGTCAGGGTTTGGTACCGCCAATTTGGTGATCTTCGTTAATTGTGGTTACAAAGAGTATCTGTCTTGTTTTGTCAATGTCATCACCAGCAGAAACATGACCTCATTCACTCGAATGGCGTAATTAAATGGCGTTGATCGTTTTGTGATTTCGATCACTCCAACCTGTGATATTTGAGGATCATCAAAAAATTCAATGATATCGGGTCGCTCGGTTGGATTCCGAACCGGTATCGGATTCGGACGACCTGGGCGGCGCGGCGTGCGGAATCGCGGTTCGCGAACAGTCGGCCGGTGTGCCGTTGCGTCGAGGTGGGTCAGCCGGGATACCGGTGGCAGTGGCGCGTTGTCACAGCGGCTTCGCGCAGCCGTAAGGCGAGCGGTCCTCACCAGCCGACGAAATCTCGCCGCGCGGGTGTTTCGCGTCGTGCCCATCTGGATCGGAATGAAGCCGAAAACCGGCCTGTGACAGCAATTGCACGGTGTCACGGTCGGCGAACCGGGACGTGGCGACCCCAGCCTGGTCAGGCCGGGTCGGCGGCCGAACGCGAGCAGCGGTATCAGGTCGCATGACCGGGACCATCAGGAGCATGATTGGCTGGTGACAACTCCTGGCAGGCGCGGTCTCGGGGGACCGGTGCGACACCAGCCGCCCAGGACGGGCGGCCGATGACCGATTCCTTCCAGCCGCCGTTCGCATGGCAGGGCCTGGCCCTCGCCAGCCAGATCACCGGTCTGCGCAAGGCCGTGTGGACCTGGGTGCAGGATGCGGGCCTGCCCGAGGAGGTGGTCGAGGCCATTGCCCTGGCCACCTACGAAGCGCTGGCCAACGTCGTCGAACATGCCTATGCCGACGGTGTGGTGGGACAACTGGGGCTGCGGATCGACGTCACCGAGGAGGGCCTGGCCGTGGTGGTGACCGATCACGGCCGGTGGCGCACCCCCTCCAGAGACCCCGGTCACCGAGGACGCGGTTTGCTGCTGATGGAGCGACTGGCCGCCCAGGTCAAGGTCAGCTCGGCCGAGGACGGCACCACGGTGCGGATGCGCTGGCCCGTCCGCCACAACCCCGCCGGCCGCGACGACGAACCGGACGAGTGCGGCCACGACCAGGTGCGATCGCAGGTCGACGCGATGGCGAACGAGGACGTCGAGGACCGGCTGCGGGGCATCGAGGCGGTCACCGATGCCACGCTCGCCCGGCTGGACTCCGAAGCACTGCTCCAGGAAATGCTGGAGCGCATCCGGGACCTCCTGCGGGTGGACACCGCGACCGTGCTGCTCTACGACGCCGGCGCCGAGCAGTTGATCGCGACGGCCGCCGCCGGTATCGAGGACGAGGTCCGCCAAGGCGTTCACGTGCCGCTGGGCGGCGGTTTCGCCGGGCGGGTCGCGGCCCAACAGCAGCCACTGGTGATGGACCGGGTCGACGAGACGACGGTGCTCAACCCGTTGTTGTGGGAAAAGGGCCTGCGGGTGTTGCTGGGGGTGCCGATGCTGGCCGGGGGCACGCTCGTCGGAGTACTGCACGTCGGCTCCCGGGACGACGCGCGGCGGTTCACCGACCAGGATGTCAGCGTGTTGCAGGTGGCGGCCGACCGCCTCGCCCTGACCGTCCAGGTCGAGATGTCCATAACGGAGCGGGCCGCGGCTGCCGCGCTGCAACGCAGTCTGCTGCCGGCCCGCCTGCCCGCCATGCCCGGACTGGACCTGGCCGCTCGCTACGTGCCTGGCGCCCAGTTGCGCGTGGGTGGGGACTGGTACGACGTGTTCACCCTGCCCGGCGGGCGGGTGGGCATCGTCATTGGCGATGTCTCGGGCCACGGCCTGGCGGCGGCGGTGATCATGGGACGGCTACGCAGCGCGCTGCGTGCCTATGCCCTCGACAACGAGTCGCCCGCGGTGGTGCTGGCCAAGCTGGACCGCAAGGCCAACCATTTCGAAGCCGGCACGATGGCCACCGTCGCCTACGGCGTCATCGATCCGGTCGACCACCGGCTGACGTTGTCCCTGGCCGGTCATCTTCCGCCGCTGCTGGCGTTGCCCGGTCAACCCAGCGTTTTCCTTGACGCGAAACCAGATCCACCGGTCGGCTTCGACCTACGCAGCAGGCCGCGCCGCTGCTACACCCTGGATCTGACCCCGGGCAGCCTGCTCTGCTTCTACACCGACGGCCTCATCGAGCGGCGCGACGAGCCGATCGACGTCGGCCTCGAGCGGCTGCGGGACCTGATCTCCGCAGGTCCGGCGGAAGCGATCTGTACTCGGATTCTGAAGACTTTCGTTGGCGCGCAGGCAATGGCGGACGACGTCGCCGTGCTGATCATGCGCTATACCGGGCCGTCGTCGGTGACCTGACGACGCGAGGATGGGCACCGACCGCGCGTCACGGTGTGCCACTGGTCGTAGGCGGTACGCGCCGGCACCTCGACGTCGATGGACTTCGCATAGGTGGACATGCTGTCTCCGCACAGTGCCGACGTTGGTGGATCGTGGGTGTTGGGTCGCGTGTCGTCGGGTCGCGCCGATCGGGCGAGCACCAGCGGGAGTTCTGCGCCTTCGCCGAACAGGAACTGTTGCCCGCGTTGCGGTCCGCCTCGTCCTGACGAAGATCTGACCGGCAGCGATCTGACCGGCAGCGGCGACGGTCGTTTGCTCCTTTGTGGACATTGCGGTACCGCCGGGCATCTCCCAGTTTTTGTCCGAGTTCGGCCAGGCCAGCGCGGTGCAGATCGACATCGACGGCCGGTTCATCGGGAGGCGCTATCCCAACGAGGTCAACCTGATCGGCGACGCGCGGGCCACGTTGCAGGCCCTGTTGCCGAAACTGCACCGCAAACAGGTCCGGTCCTGGCGGGAGACCATCGAGAAGAACGTCGACTCGTGGTGGACCTCGACGCGGGACGAGACGATGGTCACCGCCGAACCGCCGAATCCGATGCGGATCTTCTGAGAGCTGTCCTCCCGGTTGCCGGACAACGCGATCGTCACCGCCGACTCCGGTTCCTCCGCCAACTGGTACGCCCGGCACCTGCGTTTCCGTGGCGACATGCGCGGCTCGCTGAAGCCCGGTCAGTGCCCGGCGACCCCGATGGCCTGAGATCCGCGATTTCTTCGACCCGGATCTCAGGCCATCGAACACGGAACCCGGTGGTCAGAAAGGCTATCGCGTGAGAATCGGCCGCTTCCTCGCCAGGGAGCGGCCGATTCCGTATTCAGGTAGCAAGTGCTCTCAGTGGTGCCGCCGGCTTTTCAGGATGGTCCGGAGGATCAGGACGGCGGGGACGCCGATGGTGACCCAACGCGGCAGTCTGCGTACGAGGTCGACGGCCTTGCCGGCCAGATCGGTGTAACCGGGCGGGATGGCCTCGCTGGCCTCCGAGCCGACGGCCCGCACGTTCTGCCGGACCCGGCCGCTGTCCCAGTGCAGGGCGTGCAGGCTGTTTCGGACTCTTCGGGTGGCCTGGGACTTGATGGTGAACCGGTCGGCAAGGGCGGCAACGGTTTTCGCGGCCTCGTGCCGGGTCCGGTCGATCTCCGCCATGACCTCGCCGACGCTCGCGTCGGGCGCCAGCGCCGAAGGCTGCGGCACCGCGACCGGATATCTGCTGGCCGACGGGGAATCGTTGTGCTCGCTCATCGGTGTACTCCCTGCGCGATCGTCTTGATGTCCTCGCGGACACTGGTGATCGCCCAGCCCGGCGTCGGTGGGGTGGCCCTGCGCAGCGCTAAGCGGCCGATCAACGCGAACAATCCGGCACCGAGCATCAGCGCCGCGCCGACCAGCAGCGCGGACAGCCAGGCCGGCAGGACGATGGCCAGCGCCAGGATCGCGCAGGTCACCAACACACCGACCCCGATGAGCCCGCCTATTGCCGCGACCGCGAACAGGGCCGCGCCGAGCCCGGCTCGTTTGCCTTTTCTGCGCAGTTCGGTGGTGGCCAGCTGGACCTCGGCGTGGATGAGCCGGCCGAGTTGTTCGGACAGGTCTCCCAGCAGTTCGCCGGTGGACCTCTCGGCACCGGCCACCGAGGCCTCCTCGGCGTGGGTTTCGTCGATCTGCCTCGTCGTCATCGCTGCTCCCGGTTCGGGGGTGGACAGGCCTGGAGGGTGGCCGGGCCGGACCGCGTCTTCCGGCCGGCGTGGCGGCCTGGCGTCACGGCACCGGGCCGTTGCCGACCGACTGCTTGACTTCTTTGGCGATCCTGCGCCAGGGCTGGTCGCGCGGCGCGGGACGTTTCGCGGGGTCCACCCCGGCGAGCGGGTCCGTTTCCGGGCCGGTCGGTTCGGTGTCCAACCGCGTCGTCGGGTCCTGCTCGTCGCCGAGGGCAGTCCCGTCCTGATTCGGTACCGGTGGCTCATGGTGGCCGGTCATGGTGCGTCGCCTCCTCGGAAAGCTGCTGAAAAAAGTTCTGTTCTGTCGGGGTACCCGTCGAGCGGCCGGGTAAAACCGGCGGTCAGTCCGGTCCACTGGGGACACCGGAATGTCCGTAGTCCCGGTCGACCGGCGCCGGTCGACCGGGGTTCAGTGACCGAAGGCCAGTACGACGGCGGCCATGTCGTCCTCGGCGTGGCCCGCGTTCGCGGCA
>CAJCJE010001007.1 GCA_903970565.1 Candidatus Melainabacteria bacterium
TGAGGCAAGATGGCAGGGCAGGCACGGGCAGTCCTTGTGATCACGTAGCGTCAGGAACTTCATGATCACTGATGTCCGTGCCTGTCCTGTATCCGGGGGTGTGGGCCACCCCTTCCAACATCATTTGCCGGAGCCTCTTAGTCGCGATTACCGCTGGCAGCAGCGCCTCCGTCGGCAGGCCCTCGGCGCGGATCTTCTGCTTGATCCAGCGGTTCGGATCGTAGGGCTGGTCGAGGTCGGGAATGGGCTTGCCGGTGCCGGGCAGGTTCTCGAACGCGCCGCGCTCCTGCGCGTCGCGGATCTGGGCGTCGATCCACGTCTCGACGCTTGCGCCGGCCGGCTTGCGCTCCGTCATGTCCGGAATCATCCCATGTCGGTGGCGGCATCCAGCCTGCCGACCGCGCCGTAGATGGCCGATTCGGACACGTTCACGAGTTCGGGTTCGCTGTTGTCCGGCCGCCACCGCTGAACCCAGACCAGGCCGGGATCAACCAGGTCCACGCCCTCCAACATGGCCGCGACCTCGGCCTTGCCGCGCATGATCAGCGGATTCGCGGTCTGTTTGTACCACTCGATGCCGTGGTGCGCGTTGACCTTGGCCTGCTCGTCGCCGGTGAAGTGCGACAGCGCCAGGTAACCGCCGCCCTGAAGCGCCTCGCGGTAGCGCCGCACGATCTCGACCGGTCGGTCGCCGTCCGGGATGAAGTGGAAGATCGCCACCATCAGCAGCCCGATCGGGCGGCTGAAGTCCAGTAGGCGCCGGGTTTCCGGGTCGTCGAGGACGGCCTGTGGATCGCGCAGGTCGGCGTCGACGATGGTCGCGTTCGGATTGTCGGCCAGCATCCGGCGGGAGTGCGACACGGCGACCGGCTCGTTGTCGACGTACACCACGCGGACCGACTCGTTGGCGGCCTGGCCGATCTCGTGCACGTTGCCGACGGTGGGGATGCCGGACCCGAGGTCGAGGAACTGGTCGACACCGCGCTCGACCATGAACCGAACCGCCCGGCGCAGGAACGACCGGTTCATCCGGTACGAGCGCGGAGTCAAGTTGGTCGCGGCCATCATGTCGTCGGCGAACTTGCGGTCCACCTCGAAGTTGTGGCTGCCGCCGAGCATGTAGTCGTAGATCCGCGCCGCGTTCGGCTTGTCGATCTCTATCGACGACGGCAGATCCCCCGGTGGCGACGTGACCCCATCACTCACTGGTGGCCTCCTTACTCGGCTGCACCCGGCCGCGCGCCCGGGACGGTACGGCCTGGCGTGGTGTTGCTGGCGTGCTGTGACGGTACAACTGTTCCTACTTGACCATCCTGCCTGTGGTGGGTCCGGTCAAGACGCCGGCGCGGCCGCGCTGCCTCGACGGGACCGGTAGGAATCCGGTGGGTGTGCGCCGGGCTGGACAACGACCGGAGATCCGGTCGATCGGACCGAGAAGTGGCGTAACCTCTCGGCAATCGCCGATCAGGCAACTACGCTCACGGCCAGTGGCGGGCGGGCGCCCACGGACACAGGCGGTGGGCAGCGGCGGCCACGGGTAGCGGAAGGACGGTGGCCAACGCGATGATGCCGGTGACCGATTCGATGTTCCTGATCGTCGAGACGCGCGAGCATCCGATGCACGTCGGTGGCTTGCAGCTGTTCGAACTGCCGGAGGGTGCCGGGCCGGACTATCTCAGCGGAATCTATCGCCGGCTCGTCGAGTCGCGGGATGTGCACGAGGTGTTCCTGCGCACCCCGCAGCGCGGTCTGACCAGCCTGGGGCAGTGGTCCTGGCGGCAGGAACAGGAAATCGACCTCGAATATCACGTCCGGTTCTCCGCGCTGCCCCGCCCCGGCCGGGTTCGTGAGCTGCTGGCCCTGGTCTCCCGCCTGCACGGCACGCTGCTGGACCGCCATCGGCCGCTGTGGGAACTGCACCTGATCGAGGGCCTGGAAGGCAACCGGTTCGCGCTGTACACCAAGGTGCACCACGCCGTGCTGGACGGCGTGTCCGCGCTGCGCTGGATGCAGCGGGCGCTGTCGGAGGACCCGGCGCAGACCGACATGCCAGCCGTGTTCGGCCTGCCGGCGCAGCCGCGTCGGCCCGCGACCGATCGCGCCAGGCGTGGGGTCGGGCCGCAGGCCAGGCAGTTGATCGAGGACGTGGCCGGCTTACCGGCGATCCTGGCCGACGCGGTCACCAAGGGTCTGTCCGATCCCGAACGCAAGCTGCCGTTCCAGGCGCCGAAGACGCTGCTCAACGGCAGTATCACGGGTGCTCGCCGGTTCGCCGCGCAGGATTGGCCGCTGAGCCGGATCGCCGAGGCGCGCACCCGGCACGGCGCCACGCTCAACGATGTCGTGCTGGCCATGTGTTCCGGCGCGCTGCGTCGCTATCTGGTCGAACTGGAGGCGCTGCCGGAGCAGGGGCTGGTCGCGGCGGTACCGGTTTCGCTGCGGTCCAAACAGGCCGCCGCCGGCCAGTCCGGTCAGGCGGAGTCCGGCAACTCGATCGGCTTCAGCCTCTGTGACCTGGCCACCGACGAGGCCGATCCGATCATCCGGATCAAACGCATCCAGGAGTCCATGCACGCCGCGAAGCGCGGCCTCGCCGGCCGCAGCCCGCTACAGATCCTGGGACTGTCCGCGCTGACCATCGCCCCGCTCGGTCTGTCGCCGATCCCCGGCTTCGTCGACCGCACCCGGCCCCCGTTCAACGTGATCATTTCCAATGTGCCGGGCCCGAAGCAGACCCTGTACTGGAACGGCGCCAGGATGCAGGGCGTCTACCCGCTGTCGATCGTGCTGGACGGTCAGGCGCTGAACATCACCGTCACCACCTACGCCGGCCGGCTGCACTTCGGGCTCACCGGCTGTCGGCGCAACGTGCCGCACCTACAGCGACTGCTGACCCATCTGGAGTCCTCGCTGGCCGAACTGGAAACCGACGACGCCTGAGACGTAGTTCGGCCCGGCCGCGCGCTGCGCGAGCCGGGCCGTGCTACGAACGCGCTGGTCAGCGCCGTGAGGTCACCGCACCCTGGTCAGTGCGCGTTGGTCGGTGCGTCTTGGTCGGTGCGTCTTGGTCAGTGCGCTGCCGGTGCCGGCGCGGGGCCGGCGTCGGCGATGCCGCGGGCGGTGTCGGTGTTGCCGCTGTGCACCGCGACGATCACGATCCGGTCGCCGTCGGCCACGTTCCCGATCGCGCTGGCCTGCTTGGTTTTGCGGACCTTGGTATTGCCGGTGACGACATACGTCGAGGTGAACCCGTCCGCGCTCTTCACCGTGATCGACGTCGCACTGACCGCGGCCACCTGGCCGCGCTGTAGGTCGAGGACCTCGGTGCCGTTCTTGGTCCTGACCGTCGCCACGGCGTGCTCGGTGCGGGCCAGCAGGGCGCGCCGCTTGTGTGCCTTCTTGGTGGTGGTGGTGGTGGTGGTGCTCGGCGTGGTACCGGTGCCGGTGCCGGTGGTCGCCGTGGTCTGGGCGGTCGTGGTGGTGCTCGGCGTGGACGAATCGCTGGCGGCGAACGCA
>CAJCJE010001008.1 GCA_903970565.1 Candidatus Melainabacteria bacterium
CGGGGCGAGCCGCTGATCCTGTTGGCCGGGTCGAGCCAGTCGCACGTCGCCTTCGTGGACTCCGGCCTCGCCGAGGCGCTCGCCGAGCACTTCGAGGTGTGTCTCATGGACCCGACCGGCCTTGGCGACAGCGAACGGGTGACGTCGGCCCGACCCGCGCAGTGGGCGGAGGACGTGATCTCGGTGATGGACGACGTCGGCTGGTCCAGCGCGCACCTGCTCGGCTCGTCGCTGGGCGGTCGCATCGTCGCGAGGGTGGCCGCCGACCATCCCGAACGGGTCCGCACGCTGCTGATCGACATGCCGATCACCGGGGTGAGCGACGCGGAGGAGGAGCGCATCTCCGCGATGTTCGCCGACTATGTCCATTCGCCGCTCGCCGCCGGCTGGCAGCGCTGGCACGGCGAGCGGTGGCGGGAGGCGATGGACTTCTTCGTCGCCTTCCGGGCGCGGCCGGATTTCCGTGAGTACTACAGCCCGCGGTTCTATATCGACCGGATCGCCGCACCGACCCTGATCTGCCGCTCGGACGAGGAGAATGCCGCCCACCCGTTGGCTCAGGCATTCCAGTGGCACGCGCTGGCGAAGGACTCGAACCTGTGGATCGAGCCCAGGGCCGGCAATGCCGCCCTCACGATGGTGTGCGCGGACGAGGTCGCCCGGCGCTATGCGCGGTTCGTCGAGCAGATATCGAGCGGTTCCATCTGACGGGACGAACCGATGAACGGTGGCACGAGTTCCGTGTCACGGTTCTCGGTAGCGGCAGAGGAGGTTACAACAATGGCCACGAATGTGGACGCCGATCATGTCGACGCGCTCGTCTCACTGGAACGGGGCGAGATCGACCGCCGGATCTTCTCGGACGAGGAGATCTTCGAGCAGGAGCTGAAACAGATCTTCGGCCGGGCATGGCTCTTCTTGTGCCACGAGACGCAGATCCCGAAGGCCGGCGATTTCTTCGAGACCCCGATGGGCCGCGACAACGTGCTCACCGTCCGGCAGAAGGACGGGTCGATCAGGGCGTTCCTCAACACCTGCACCCACCGCGGCAACGCGCTGTGCCGGGCCGAGGAGGGCAACACCAAGGCATTCATGTGCACCTACCACGGGTGGTCGTTCAACCTCGGTGGCGACCTGATCGGCATCCCGGACTCCGACCTGTTCTACAAGGGCGACATCGACCGGTCGAAGTACGGGCTGCGCCGGGTGCCGCAGATGGCCAACTACCACGGGTTCGTCTTCGCGACGATGGACGCGGCGGCCCCACCGATCGAGGACTTTCTCGGCACGGCCGGCCGCATGTTCGTCGATCTGGTCGCCGCCCGTGGCGTGCAGGTCGTGCCCGGCATCCAGAAGTTCGTCATCGACTGCAACTGGAAGCTGACGGTCGACAACGTCTTCGACTGGTACCACGGCCAGATCACCCACATGTCCGCGTTCGGCATCGGGTTCCTGCCCACCAGCGAGGAGTCGGTCACCGACGGCGGCGGCGCGCAGGACACGCTCGGCCGGAAGATCGAGCTGCGCGGCAGCATTCCCGACGGGCGCGACGAGATGGCGGTGATCGCCGAGTACGGGCACGCCCACTCCGGCCCGACGGCGCGCGCCGTGGCGGCCCACCCGCTGTCCGGGGTGCAGAAGTGGCGCGAGCGTCCAGAGGTCATCGAGGCCATCGGCCCCGTCGGGATGCAGCTCGGTGGCCACTCGAACATCTTCCCCACCTGCTGGCTCACCAAGTCGCAGCTGTCGCTGCGGGTGCCGATCAGTCCTACCAGGACCGAGATCTGGTGGTTCACCTTCGTCGACAACGACGCCACGCCCGAGTCCCGCGCGGCCACGATCAGCCAGGCGATCCACGTCTTCGGGCCGGCGGGCTTCCTCGAACAGGAGGACGGCGAGAACTGGGCGCAGGCGACGAAGCAGACGCACGGAGCGCGCAGCGCCCAGGTGCCGCACCTGCTCAAGATGGATCTCGGCCGGGGCACGGTCGTGCACGAGCACGGTGTCTCGCGCATCGAGAGCACCACCAACGAGCACGCCCAGCTGTGGACCTTCCATGCGTGGGCGCAGTGGATGAAGGGCCTGTCGTGGGACGCGCTGCACGCGGCGACGGCGCCGCCCGACGTGATCTGAGAAGGAACAGAGATGACCAGCTTGCAAGCGGAAACCGTGCCTGGCGCCGGCATCGACCAGCGCGCTCTCGCCACGATGGTGCTGCGCTCGCGGATCGAGACGTTCTACTACGACGAGGCGGCGCTGCTCGACGCCCACAACTACGAGGAGTGGGTGCGGCTGTTCTCCGACGACACCCACTACTTCATGCCCATCCGCCGGACCCGCCTGCGGCGCGAGCTGCACAAGGAGTTCACCCAGCCCGGTGAGATGGCCTTCTTCGACGACGACAAGGCGATCCTGGTCGGCCGCTGGAAGAAGGTGGCGGACGGAACCTCGTGGGCGGAGGACCCGCCCTCGCGCACCAGGCACCTCATCACCAACGTGCGCGTCGTCGCCGACCGCGGCGACGAGTTGGACGTCGAGTCGAACTTCCACGTGTACCGCACCCGGCTCAAGTCGGAGGAGGACTCCTGGTTCGGTTGCCGCCACGACGTCCTGCGCCGTTGCGGCGACACGTTCCTCATCGCGAGACGCCACATTCTGCTCGATCAGACCATCGTGCTGTCCCGCAACCTCAGCACATTGTTCTGAAAGGAGTTTCGATGCGCGAAATAACGGCACTGGGATACGTCGTCGTGTCCGGTTCGGATCTCGACGCCTGGTCGACGTTCGGCCAGCACGGCCTCGGCCTGCAACTGAACTCCCCGGCCGACGGGGAGGACCCCGACACCGTCTATTTCCGGGTCGACGATCGATCCTGGCGGTTCGCGGTCGAACGGGGCGCGGACGGGGGTCTCGTCGCGCTCGGGTTCGAGGTGGCCAGCGACGCCGACCTGACTCGGCTCTGCGCCCGGCTGGCAGCGGCCGGCGTCGCCACCACGGAGGCGCCCGCCCTCGCCGGGAAGCGCCGGGTCGGCCGGCTCGTGCAGGCGACCGACCCGTCCGGGGTGCACCTGGAGTTCTTCTGTGGCGCCGCGATCGACAGGGCCGCGTTCGTGTCGCCGACCGGCGCCCGGTTCGTGACCGGCGCACAGGGCGTGGGCCACGCCGTGATGTCGGTGGCCGACCTGGCCGCGTCGCACTTCTTCTACCAGGAGCTGCTGGGCTTCCGGCTCAGTGACGTCATCGTCCTGGGCGGCGCCTTCGAGATCTACTTCACCTCACCCAACCGCCGCCACCACAGCCTCGCCTACGTCGCGCCGCCCGGCGCGCCGGGCGGGCGCCTCGAACACGTGATGCTGGAGGTCGACGATCTCGACGTCGTGGGCCGGGCACTGGACTACTGCCTCGACAACAAGGTGGCGATCCGCTCGATGCTCGGCAAGCACACCAATGACCACATGGTGTCGTTCTACTGCATCAGCCCGTCCGGGCTCGCGATCGAGTACGGCTGGGGTGGCCGGGAGATCGACGAGGAGAGCCACCAGGTCAACCGGTACGACGCCTCCAGCTACTGGGGTCACCGCCCACCGGATGGCCGCAGTGTCGAACAGGAGATCCGCGAGATGCTGGGTGCGGGCCGTGAGTGAGGTCATCGCGCTGGGCTATGTCGGCCTGAGCGCGCCCGACGTCGGCGAGTTCGCGGAGTTCGCCACCTCGGTGCTGGGTATGCAGGTAGACCCGCGGTCGACGCCCGAACGCCTGCGCCTGCGCGTGGATGAGCGGACGTGGCGGCTGTCGGTCGAACTCGGTCCGGGAGGGCTGGCCTACACCGGTTGGGAGGTCGCGAACGCGATCGAGCTGGACCGGCTCGCGGGCCGGCTGGACGCGCTCGGCATCGCCACGAAGCCGGACGCGGACCTGGCGAAGGAACGCCTGGTGAACGGCCTCCTGCTGTGCAACGACCCCGACGGCAACCAACTGGAGTTCTTCTACGGACCACAGGTCGACCGCGCACCGTTTCACTCCCCGCGCAACCGGCGGTTCGTGACCGGGCACGAAACTCCGGGCGACATGGGACTGGGCCACGTCGGCATCATGTTCACCGACCAGGCCGCCGCCCAG
Source organism: Candidatus Melainabacteria bacterium (assembly GCA_903970565.1). GTDB lineage: Bacteria > Actinomycetota > Actinomycetes > Mycobacteriales > Pseudonocardiaceae > CAJCJE01. Next base: position 4,120 of record CAJCJE010001008.1, read on the forward strand.
CACTTCTACATGGACGTTCTCGGGTTCCGGCTCTCCGACACCATCCTCGGCACGCCGTTCGTCCACATCAACCGCCGCCACCACTCTCTGGTGATCGGGGGCACCCGTCCCGGCGGTGCACCGGGACTGCACCACCTCATGGTCGAGGTCGAAGAGTTGGACATGGTCGGCTATGCCCTGGACACGATCCGGGAACGGACCGGCGACACGATCACGCTCACCCTCGGGAAGCACACGAACGACCGCATGACGTCCTTCTACGTCACGACGCCCGGCGGGTTCGACATCGAGTACGGGTTCGGCGGCGTGCACATCGACGACAGCACCTGGACGACCGCGTCGTACGACGCGATCAGTTTCTGGGGACACAAGGGCCAGAAGGCCCCGGAGAAGGAGGACAGATGACAGCGCTCGATCTCACGTCACTCGTGGATTCGCGGCGAGGCACCATCGCCCCGGAGATCTTCCACTCGCAGGAGATCTACGACCTGGAGCTGGAGAAGATCTTCGGCCGGTGCTGGCTGTTCCTGGCCCACGACTCGATGATCCCCAAGCCGGGCGACTTCATCCAGACCTACATGGGCGAGGACCCGGTGCTGGTGACGCGCCAGCGCGACGGTTCCGTCCGGGCGTTCCTCAACCAGTGCCGGCACCGGGGTATGCGCATCTGCCGGGCCGACCAGGGCAATCTCAAGGCGTTCACCTGCTCCTACCACGGCTGGAGCTACGACACGGCCGGCAAGCTGATCAGCGTCCCGCACGAGGAGGACGGCTACTTCAACGAGCTGGACAAAAACGAGTGGGGCCCGACGCAGGTCGCGCAGCTCGCGAACCACAAGGGCTACATCTTCGGCACCTGGGACGCGACGGCGCCGGACTTCGAGACCTACCTCGGTGACATGGCGTGGTACTTCGACGCCTGGTGCGACCTGTGGGAGGGCGGCACCGAGATCGTCGGCGGTGGCGTGCGCTGGGTCATGGACTGCAACTGGAAGTTCGCGAGTGAGCAGTTCGCCTCCGACACCTACCACGGTGCCGTCGCCCACGCCTCGGCCAGCAAGGTCGGCGGACCGCCGTCGCCGGAGATTCCCGTCACCGGTCCCATGATGGCCGAGTGGGCCAAGAACTCGCGGCAGTTCGCCTCGCCGAACGGCCACGGCACCGGCTTCAACATCGGCGGTGGGGTCTTCGCTCCGATGT
>CAJCJE010001009.1 GCA_903970565.1 Candidatus Melainabacteria bacterium
GCCCGGATCGACGCCACCGGTGACCGCAACTCGTGCGCGGCGTCCCCGGTGAAACGCTGCAACCGCTGCCGGGCCTCGTCCCGCCGGTCGAGCAGGGAGTTGAGGGCCTCCGCCAAGGCACGCAGCTCGTCCTGGGCCTGCGGCACCGGCAGCCGCGCGCCGGCAGGCAACGCGGCCGCGGCGGTGCGCATTCGCCGAACCGGCCGCAGCGAACTGCGCACCGCCACCCAGGTCGCCCCACCGGCGGCGGCGCCGCCGAGGACGGCGGCCAGCAGCAGCCAGCGCAGGGCCAACGGGCCGGCCTGGTCGTAACCGACCAGGCTGGCACCCACCGCCACCAGCCGCTGGTTACCGTCCGGAGTGGACACCACAGCACCGAGCCAGCGCAGCGGCGGATCACCGGCCTGCTCGATCACCCCCTGCCCGGCCTCCAGCTCGCCGACCTCGGCGGCGTCCAACGGCGGCCGGGGCAGGCCGTCCTCCGGATCACCTGCCCGGTCCAGTACCCGAACCGAGGTCTCGAACGGCGGCGCCGAGGGCAGGTGGCCGGCGGACACCGCCACGGTCGCGGTCTGCAAACTGCCCAGCAACTCCCGGTCGGCCGCGTCGACCAGCAGCGTCCCCAGCAGGAAGCTGCTCAGTTTCGCCAACAGCACCAGACACAGCACGGTGACCGTGGTGGCCACCACGGCGATCCGAAACTCCACCGTGCGCCGCAGCCACCAGCGATACGGCGCGACGAACGGCGTGCTCACCCAGGTCATGGCCGATCACCCGATGCCCTACCCGGCGGCCCGGCCGGCTCACCGGATGCGTCGAGCGCGGCATCCAGCTCGGTGGTGGTGATCCGATAGCCATGCCCGCGCACCGTGTGCAGCAGCTCACCGGCCCCGGCCGCGTCCAGCTTGCGTCGCAGGTAGCCGACGTACACCTCGACCGCGTTGCGGGTCGCGGCCTGCTCGTCACCCCACACCGCGCGCAACAGTTCGTCCTTGGTCACCACGGAGCCTGCCCGAATGACCAGCGCTTCGAGCACGGCGTACTCGCGCGGGCTGAGCTCGATCAACGCGCCCGAGAAGCGCACCCTCCGGCGGGGCCGATCCACGTCGAGTTCCCCGACCCGCACCAGCTGCCGGGTCGTCTCACCGTCCGAGCGCCGCAGCAACGCCCGCACCTGCGCGACGAGCACCAGGTAGGAGAACGGTTTGACCACGTAGCCGTCCGCGCCGAGATCCAGGCCGTCGGCCTGGTCGACGTCGCCGTCCTTGGCCGAGACCAGCAGCACCGGCGTGTGCACGCCCTCCGCGCGCATCCGCTCCAGGACCCGGTATCCGGACAGGCCGGGGAGCATGATGTCCAACAGCACGATGTCGAACGCGCCCGTGAGGGCAGCACGCAGCGCGCTGGGACCGTCCACCGTCACGGCGACGTCCATACCGTCGGCCGTCAGGCCCCGGCTCAGCGCACGACGGACTCCCAGCTCGTCGTCGGCGACCAACACTCGTGGTTTCACGTGATCAGAATGCCGGCAAACGGTGACAATCCGGCGCCCTCTCTCAGCGATCTCTCAGCAGCTCTCAGCGACTTCTCAGTTTGAACCCGGCTCTCAGCGCCATCTCAGCTTGTTTCGGGCAGGCTCGACTCGTTGGACCAACCAGGACTGCCCGGCACGAGATCGGTCACGTCCTGGATCTACCGATCTGGCTAGGAGCGAGAATGGACCGCAAGAAAGCAACGCTGGGAGGCGCCGCCGTCGGCGTCGTTGCCGGTGTGGTCGGACTAGCCGTCCTCGCCGCGCCTGCCGGGGCCGGCCCGGCGCCCACCCTTCCCGCGACCACGCCGCAGGCGCTCGTGCAGTCGGTGCTCACCGCGTCGCCGACCGCGATGGCCGGCACGGTGTCCATCGACAACGACCTCGGCCTGCCCGCCATCCCCGGCCTGCCCGAGTTGCAGAACGGGTCCAGCCAGCTGCGGGTGTGGTCGGACGGGGCCGGTCGCAGTCGCCTGTCCGTACCGACCGCGAACTCCGAGCAGACCGTCGTCGACGACGGCACGACCCTCTACAGCTGGGATTCCTCGACGCGCACGGTGACCGAGTCGCCGGCCTCCCGACCGGGCGCGGGCAAGAACCCCGATTCCGGGATGCCGTGGAGCGCTCCGGCGGCCGGCCACCAGGCGCGGCAGGCAATGCCGACCGACCCGGCGTCCGCGGCGAAGGAGCTCGTCGGTCTGCTCCAGAGCAGCAGTGACATCACCGTCGACGGGACGGACACCGTCGCCGGGCAATCCGCCTACGACCTGGTGCTCACCCCCAAGCCGAACGAGCGGACCCTGCTGCGCGAGGTGAAGATCGCCATCGACGCCACGCACCACATCCCGCTACAGCTGACCGTGCTGGCCGACAACTCCTCGACCCCGGCCGTCCAGATCGGCTTCTCCAGTCTGAACTTCGGCCCGCAGCAGGCATCGCTGTTCACCTTCACCCCACCGCCGGGGGCGACCGTGACCAAGCACGACGGCTCCGGCAAGGGCGCCGGCAAGCCGACCAGGCCAGTCGGGCAGGGCGCGGCGCAGCTCAGGCCGAAACTGGTCGGCACCGGTTGGGACACCGTACTGATCACCTCCCTGCCCAGCGGCTCGACCACCACGGGTTCCGCGGGCCAGGGAAGCGGCCAGCCGGACGGTGGCCAGGCGGACGGTGGGCTCGGTGACCAGACAGGCGGTCAGGCCGGCGGCTCCGTCGGCGATGACCCGATGGCGCTGGCCAAGCAGTTCGGCACCCCGGTACACGGAGCATGGGGTTCCGGCTGGGTGATCAGCACCAACATCGGCTCCGCACTGATCACCTCGGACGGCCGGATCGCCGTCGGGCTGGTACCGCAGCAGGTACTGACCGAGGCCCTGGGCAACGGCAGGTGAGCACGGCGACCGACACCAACTCCGCCGACAACAGTTCCGTGGTGTCCGCGACGGCGGCCACCACGGGGGGCGCGCTCGCCGCCCGCACCCGTGGCCTGCGCAAGACATTCCGCGGCACCGTCGCGGTCGACCAGCTGAATCTGGACGTGCCGGAGGGCTCGGTCCTGGGCATGTTGGGGCCCAACGGCTCCGGAAAGACCACCACGATCCGGATGCTGCTCGGCCTGGTCACGCCGACCGCGGGTGAGGTCGAGCTACTCGGCCAGCGGCTGCCCGGTGGCGCGGCGCGGGCCCTGCCGCAGGTCGGAGCGCTGGTGGAAGGGCCGGGGTTCCATCCCTTCCTCTCCGGCGAGGACAACCTGCGTCGCTGCGCCGCCGCCGAACCGCTGTTGGCGACCCGCTCGATCGGCGCGGCCGTCGCCGACGCGCTCGACCAGGTCGGCCTCACCGACGCGCGGCACCGCAGGTTCCGTGGCTACTCGCTCGGGATGAAACAACGTCTCGGCCTGGCCGCCGCGCTGCTCGTACCGCGTCGGCTGGTCGTCCTGGACGAGCCGACCAACGGCCTCGATCCCGGCGGTACCAGGGAGATCCGCCGGGTGATCGGCGAACTGCACGCCGCCGGCACCACGGTGGTGGTGTCCTCGCACCTGCTCTCGGAGGTACAGGCGACCTGCACGCATGTGGCCGTACTGCACAAGGGAAACGTGGTCGCGCAGGGCGAACTGGCTCCCTTGCTCGAAGCGGGCAACCCGACCCTGCTGGTACACACACTGGAGGCCGAGGAGGCGGTGAATGCCTTGCGTGCCAACAAGATAGCCGCGCGCTCGGTCACCGACGGACTGCTCGTCGACCTGACCGGTACCTCCGCGCCGGTCGTGGTGGAGACCCTCGTACGGGCCGGGGTCGCGGTGCACGAGGTGCGCCGGCAGCGGGCGGACCTGGAGGAGTTGTTCGCCCGGCTGACCGAGTCGGAACCCCTGTCGGAGCCGGTCGCCGGCCTGGCGACCCCGGCCACCGAGGAGCGCATCCGATGACCGCTGCGCCGCTGACCACGGTCCGCCCGGAACCGCGCGCGGCCAAGGCACCGATCGGCCGGTTGCTCCGGTCCGAGGTGAGCTGGGTCTTCCGCCGGCCGCGTACCTGGATCTCGTTGCTGCTGCTGGCTTTGGTGCCCGTCGTCATCGCGATCGGTATCCAGATCGGCGGCGGCCCACGAGGTGGCCCGCGTGGTGGTTCGCTCTACTCCACCGTGATCGGCAACGGCTTCGTCCTGCCGGTCG
>CAJCJE010001010.1 GCA_903970565.1 Candidatus Melainabacteria bacterium
CCAGCCTTGAGGAGAAGGGGTTTCTGCGGCGCAGCGCGACGACCTCCCGGCCGATCGACGTGCGGCTGTTCCTCCAGAGGTCCTCGACGCGGGAGCCGGCGGAGGACTCGGTGCCGGTGCCCGTCGTCGGCCACATCGCGGCCGGAACCCCGATCTCGGCCGAGGAACACGTCGACGACGTGCTGACCCTGCCCCGTGGACTTACCGGGCGCGGCAACGTCTTCGGTCTGCGGGTGCGGGGCGATTCCATGATCGACGCCGCGATCTGTGACGGTGACATCGTCGTGGTCCGCCAGCAGTCCGAGGCTCACTCCGGGCAGATCGTCGCCGCGATGATCGACGACGAGGCCACCGTGAAGGTGTACCGGCGGCGCAACGGTCACGTCTATCTCGAACCGCGCAATCCGGCTTACGAGATCATCGACGGCGACCGGGCCGTGGTGCTGGGCACCATCGTCTCCGTCCTGCGCAGCATCTGACGGGGCGGAGTCTGACCGCGTGGTCGGAAAGGCCCGTCAGCCTGCGTTGTCCCGGACGAAGGCCCTGGTGAGAGTGGTCGCCGTGCTGACGATGCTGGCCAGCGCGTCCTCGGCAGCCAGCTGGTAGAGGTCGGTGAGGTTGAACAGTGCCTCGGCGCTGACCACGACCGCCAGGTCGCGGTGTAGCTGGGCCAGCGCGGGGTGGTCGCTGCCGAGCGTGTCCACCAGAGGCGCCAGCGCGTGGTCGATCAGGCCGAAGCGCAGTCCGGGGCGGGCCCGCGCGTCGGCGGAGCGGGCGACGGTGGCGGCGATCATCGCGCGGACCACGCCCTGCCGGGTGAGGACGTGGCGCAACAGGAACTCGGTCGCGGCGGCGACGCGCACCACCGGATCGGTGGAGTCCGCGACCGATTCCAGCGCCTCGGCCGGGGTCGGCAGCTGCCCGGCGATCGCCTCCCGCAGCAGGCTGGCCAGATCGGGGAAGTGCCGGTAGGCGGTGGCCTCGGAGACCAGCGCGGCCTTGGCGATCTCGGGCATGGTCACCTCCCGGCCGGTGCGGCTCAGCTCGGCGGCTGCCTGCACGATCGCGTTGTGCGTGCGCAGCTTCTGGTTCGCACGGCCGGTCGTGCTCTGCTCGGTCAACGGAGTTCCTTCCTTCCTGCCTGCGCCAAGGATAGCGAGTTCGCTCCAACAATGAGAGTTTACTTGCACCCGCTCGATGGGTCGAACGGGTGCGCGTCAGGCCGCCGCCCCGGCCGTACTGGTGATCGGCGTGTTGACCAGGCCGAATCCGGTACCGAACAGCAGATAGCCGATGAGGAGTACCGGCAACGCGGTATTTCGGCGTGAGCGTGGTGAGCCATCTCGCTGGCGATCCAGCCGCCGAATGAGCCGCCGATGACCATCACGCCGGTGAGGTCGAGTTCGGCGAGGAGGTCGAGGTAGGCCTCGGCGGCGGAGTCGGCATGGCTATAGATACTTCTCGTCTATTTGTGCAAGCTAGCTCTCATCATGACTTCAGATTCGCATCTGACCGGGGAATCCGGCACGGCACGCGGCAGCGGCCGACCAGGATTGGTCGGCCGCCGCGTGGTGGTCGGTATCGGTGCTGTTCTCGCCGCCGGCGAACCAGCCTGGCGAAGCAGCCGTGGTCAGGCGGTGAGTCAGGCGGTGAGTCAGGCGCGCAGCCAGACCGCGGTGTCCGTCGGCAGGATGTCCTCGCCGGTCGGCAGCGCGGCGCTGGCGAGCACGACCTGCCGGCCGGCGGGCAGCGCGACGGGCTGCGCGCCCAGGTTGACCAGGCAGTCGAAGGTGCTGCCGCGCCGGAAGTGCAGCACCGGTTCCTCGGCGCCGGAGAGCCATTCGACGGGCTGACCGTGCTCGGCGAGCAGCGCCGGTTCGGCGTGCCGCGCGGCCAGCGCGGTGCGGTAGAACCGCAGGATCGAGTCCGGCTCGGCGTCCAGGGCCGCGGCGGTGTGCTCGGCCCAGCCGGTCGGTTGCGGCAGCCACGGGGCCGCGCTCGCGCCGTCCGGGCTGAAGCCGAAGGGGGCCTGCGAACCGGACCAGGGCAGCGGCACCCGGCACCCGTCCCGGCCGATGTCCACGCCGTTGCTGCGGTGGTAGATGGGGTCCTCGCGGGACTCGACGGGCAGGTCGTCGAACTCCCACTTGAGATCCCGCTGGGGTTAGGCGGTGAACGTGGCGCCGCCGTCGGCGCTCACCGCAGCACCCAGCTCATCGCGGCCAACTACGCACACGTGAAGGCCTGGGTCGACTACCTCGGCACGATCAGCGACGCCGACCACATCGTGGTGAACTCGCCGACCTCCTGGGGAGATGACTGGCTGTCCACGGTCAACACCCCGCACCAGTACTTCCAGACCGGTTTCTACTACCTCGACGCGACCCTGCTGGCCAAGATGGCCGGTGTGCTCGGCCAGACCGCCGACGCGGCGAACTATTCCGCGCTCGCCGGGCAGATCGCGGCCGGTTTCACCGCGCGCTACTTCGACGCCGACACCGGGGTCTACGGCACCGGAACCCAGCTGTCGTACGCGATGCCGCTGGTGCTGGGCATCGTGCCGGCCGGCGACGAACAGGCCACCGTGGACAAACTGGTGCAGAACATCGCCGCCTACGGCGACCACCTCACCACCGGTTTCGTCGGCAGCACCTTTGTGTTTCAGGCGCTGGGCCGCTACGGCCGCAACGACGTCGCGCTGGCCATCGCCGAGCGGACCGACTATCCGAGCTTCGGCTACATGCTCACCCAGGGCCCCGGCACGATCTGGGAGAAGTGGGTCAACTCCTCGGCGGCCGACGGCACCTCCTCCAAGGACCACATCGGACTCGGCGGGTCCATCGGCCAATGGTTCTACCAGCAGCTGGCCGGTATCCAGCCCGGCACCGACGGCCCCGCCCACAGCACGCTGACCCTGGCGCCCAGCGTCGTCGGCGACCTCACCTCCGTCTCCGGCCAGCAGCAGACGGTGCGCGGCACGGTACTCAGTTCCTGGCAGCGCGACGGAAGTACGCTGACCTACCACGCCAGGGTGCCGGTCGGCGCCACCGCGACCATCCAGCTGCCGCTGCTGGGCGGCGCCGGCTCGACCGTGTCGGAGAGCGGCCAGGTGATCTTCGCCGGCGGTCACGCCGGACAGTCCGATCCCGGCCTCCAAGTCGGCACCGCGACCGACCAGACCCTGACCCTGACCG
>CAJCJE010001011.1 GCA_903970565.1 Candidatus Melainabacteria bacterium
AGGCGCAGCGCGGCGCCCTGGCCCCGGTTCTTCGGTGCGACGCAGGTGAAGGCGCCGTGTTCGGCCGCCACCCACGCGGTGTCGTCGGTGCACCCGTCGATCACCACCAGCACGTCGACCGGCAGCCCGCAACACTCCTTCGGGAGGTCGTCGAGCACCCCGCCGATGCCGCCCTCCTCGTTGTAAGCGGCGATCACCACCAGCACCGGCGCGAAACGCGGCTCGCCGTAGCGATCAGTGAAGTCGGCCATTGCCGACCAGTCGACCTGGTCAGGGAATGCCGACAACATCGAACGGCGGGACTTCGCAGCCGGCCGCTTCAATGGTCCCATCAGGACAGTCATCCCGAGTACACCTCCTAGCGGCAGCAAGACTAAGCCAGGAAGCTGATATCTCCATGAGAACTCGAACATGGCCGACGCGAACAGGATGACGAGGCCAGAACCCGTGGTCAGCAGGGCGCTCGCGCGGATACCGGTGCGGCGGCGACCGAAACCGAAACCGCCTATCAGACCCAAAACGGCGAAGATCGCCTGCACCGGGCCGGGCGTGTAGCCGCCGTCGAGCTGATAATCGCGCAACACCGCGGCCAGATCGTTGTGCACCGAGGGTGGTACTCCGCCGTAGTACACCGAGGTGGCCCAGATGGACGGTTCGTCAAGTGACCAAAGCGGATAAAAATCTTGAAACTGCCAGCGCTGCACCGACACGTCGCCCGGACTGGTGGTCCGGCCGGGCGCGAACCCTTTGGCGAAGTCCTCGACGATCGCCCGTGCCACGTCCAGCGGCTGATGCTCGATCACCTGCACGGCGAACTGGCGTTGCAGTTGGTCGAGCGTCCTGCCCATCGGCACGAACGAGGGCCACCCCGGATCGCCGACCAGATGCGCGTACCAGTCGACGCCCTTGCGGGCGGTCAGCGGTTCCTGCGGGCACAGCTGGGCCAGTACGGGCGGCAGCGTCAGTTCGGGGCAGTCGGCGACGTTCGCGGTCCGCCCGTAGAGCACACCGGAGGACGAGCCGTCCAAACCCCACCGGCCGGTCTCCCGGTGGAAGTAGCCGGCATAGCAGAACAGCACCAGCACGAAACAGAACAGCATCGCGGCCGAGCGGCCCAGCACGGTCCGTCGGCCGGCCCGGCCGCGCCAGCTCCCACCGGCCACGACCAGGTAACCGAGCAACGGCAGCACCAACGGAATCGCGATGGTGCGCACGATCACCGCGAGGCCCAACAGCAGCCCCGCCATCCCGGCCCGCCGCACCGTGGGCGCCCCCGAGGAGGCCAGCATCCACACCACCGCGACCAGCAGCAGTTCCAGCCACACGTCGGACATGACGTTCTGCTCGATCTGCACCTGGTAGGCGTCCAGCAGCACCGGCGCGGCGGCGAGCGCGGCCAGCCAGTACCGCGCGCCGTGGCGCAGCGCCAGCGCGTAGACGGCGACGCCGATCAGGAGCCCGGCCAGGTGCTGCGCCCCGACCACCCCGCGCAGGCCGCCGACGTTCAGCAGGACCCGCAGGATGAGGTCGTAGCCGATCGGGTCGAGCTGGGAGGGGTCCAGGGCGACGAGGTTGTCCAGGTAGCGGAAGGAGTCCACGTAGAGGATCGCCGGCTGGTAGGCGATGAGCGCGCACATCCGCAGCACCGCGCCGAACAGCAGCACGGCCAGGAACACCCGGTGCCGGCGGAGGAACCCGGCCTCCGCCCGAGCGGATCGGGTCCTTCCGCGCCACTTTCCCGGTCCTGGCCGGTTTTCCGCCCCGATTCCGCCGCACCGGGTCGCCGGCCGCGACGCCTCCGCCACGGCCGGTCGGTCGGCCTCGTCGGCGTCGTCGTCCCCGGCTGCCGCGCTGCTGACGTCGACCACCGGTTGGTCGTCGACGTCATGGTTCACCGCAGCTGACCCGAGGTGGTCAGTTCGGCGTCAGCGGTGTTGACCTCGTTGGCTTCGGCGGCGGTGGCCTCGGCGGCGGTGAAGTCCGCCCACACCGTGCGCAGGCCGTCGGCCAGGGACAGGCTCGGCTGGTAGCCCAGTTCCGCGCGCGCCCGGCTGATGTCCACGATCACCGCGGGCATCTCGCCGGTCTTGGCCGGGATGTGCTCGACCGGGATCTCCGCGCCGGTGGCCTCGCGGGCCGCCGCGATGAGGTCCAGCACGCTGACCGAGCGTCCGCCGCCGATGATCGCGGTGCCGGTGAAGCGGCGCTGCCACGCCGCGGTGATGCCGGCCACGATGTCCTGTACGTGCACCAGGTCACGGACCTGCGTGCCGTCGCCGTAGATCTGGACGCCGGTGCCGGCCAGCGCGGCGCGCATCAGCCGGGGCACGAAACTGTCCTTGGCCTCCATGCCGGGGCCGTAGATGTTGGTGAAACGCAGGGCCGTGGTGGTCAGCCCGTAGGCGCCCGCATAGCCGGACAGCAACATCTCGCAGGCCGCCTTGGTCGCCCCGTACGGGGTCAGCGGGCGCAGCGGGATGTCCTCGGTGATGGTCGCGGTGCCGACGTTGCCGACCACCGCGTTGGTCGAGCCGAGGATGAACTGCTCGATTCCGCGCTGCCGGGCCAGTTCCAGCAGGCCCTGGGTGACCTCGACGTTCATCGTGAACGTCTCGGCGGGCGCCTCGGCCGAGCGCAGCACCGAGGTGATCGCGGCGAGGTGCACCACACCGGTCACGTCCGGGGTCATCGCCCGGTCCCGCAGGGCCGGATCGGTCAGGTCGCCGACGACGCTGTGTACCGCGTCGTCCGGAAAGGGCCGCTGGTCGACGACGGTGACCTCGGCGCCCAGCCGGCGGAACGCCGCCACGGCGGCCCGGCCGACGAAGCCGCAGCCACCGGTGATCAGCACCCGCTGCCCGGCGCAGGGACGGTCCGGATCGTCAGTCTTGTCCACGGTTGTTCCCCACATTCACTGCTGGATTCACTGCTGGCAGGCCTTTGACGGCATGAACTGGCAAGAACCTACCCGGCGAGGGATTCGGCGAGTGTGACGAGGGTGCGCGCGGCGAATCCGCTGGCGCCCGCGGTCACCTCGGCGTACGCGGAGTCGGCACGGGCCGGACCCGCGATGTCCAGGTGGGCCCAGGGCAGGCCGCCGGTGAACTCGCGCAGGAACAGCGCGGCGTGGATCGCGCCGGGTTGCTCGACGGGGCCCATCTGCCGAACATCGGCGATCTCGCTGTGGACGTCCTCGACCGCGCTGTCCAGCAGCGGCATCCGCCACCAGGACTCGCCCACCCGCGCGCCGGCCGCGCTGACCTGCCCGGCCAGCT
>CAJCJE010001012.1 GCA_903970565.1 Candidatus Melainabacteria bacterium
AGCCATCCGTGGTGCCGTGTGCGGTTTGGTCAGCGTTGCGTGCGAGCAGGTGGGTCAGCGGTGTTCCCGCATCATCCGGTACACCACGTAGCAGGAGAACCACGCGACGGCGACGACGACCAGCACCAACAGGGCGGTATAGAACTGTTCCACCCACCGAGGATATCCGCCGTCCGTCCACCGGCCACTGCCAACCAGCCGAGACAGTGCTCACCCCGACCCGTCCGGTGCGATCCGGCCCGCGCGAACGCCGAGGGCCGGCGGCGTGACAGCCACCGGCCCCTGACGCGAAGCAACCGAAACCGAGCGGAACAACTGTGCGGAAGGCCGCACCTCAGCCGACCGTGATGCCGACCTCGTGCAGGCCGGGGCCGTCCGCGGTGATCTCCGCCTGACCGTTGCCGGTGCGGTGTAGCGCGCGTACCGTCCAGCTGCCCGGTGCGGCGAAGAACCGGAAGTCGCCCTCGGGCGAGGCGACCACCTCGCCGGCGAAGTCGCCATCGGCGTTGAGCAACCGGACGAACGCGCCGCCGACCGGCGAAGATCCGGAGGTCACCCGGCCGGCCAGCACCACCTGAGTGGTGAGGTCGATATTCGCCGGGAGAGGGGCCGACTGGGTCGGCGCGCCGCAGCCATCAGCCATCTTCAGGACTCCGATCCGACTGCCACCGGGACGCCGACCAGCGAACCGTATTCGGTCCACGAGCCGTCGTAGTTCTTCACGTCGGCCAGCCCGAGCAGCTCGTGCAGGGCGAACCAGGTGTGCGAGGAACGCTCGCCGATCCGGCAGTACGCGATGGTCGAGCGGGACTCGTCGAGGCCCGCGTCCCGGTACAGCGTCCGCAGCTCGTCGTCGGAGCGGAAGGTGCCGTCCTCGTTGGCCGCCTTCGCCCACGGCACGTTCAGCGCGCTGGGCACGTGGCCGGGTCGCTGCGCCGACTCCTGCGGCAGGTGCGCGGGGGCCAGCAGCTTGCCGGAGAACTCGTCCGGCGAACGGACGTCGACCAGGTTCTTGCTGCCGATCGCGTCGACGACCTCGTCGCGGAACGCGCGGATCGCGGTGTTCGGCTCGTTCGCGGAGTAGTTGGTGGCGTCCCGCTTCACCTCGTCGGAGGACAGCGGGCGGCCATCCAGTTCCCACTTCTTGCGGCCACCGTCGAGCAGCTTCACGTTCTCGTGCCCGTAGAGCTTGAAGTACCAGTAGGCGTACGCGGCGAACCAGTTGTTGTTGCCGCCGTAGAGGATCACCTGGTCGTCGTTGCCGACGCCCTTCTCCGACAGCAGCTTCTCGAAACCGGCCTTGTCCACGAAGTCACGCCGGACCTGGTCCTGTAGCTCCTGCTTCCAGTCGATTTTCACGGCGCCCGGAAGGTGGCCACCGTCGTATGCGCTGGTGTCCTCGTCAACCTCGACGAACACCACACCCGGCGTGTTGAGATTGGTTTCCGACCACTCTGCCGAAACCAGAACATTCTCACGGCTCATCGGAGCTGTTCCCACTTTCCATTATTGATGTTGAAAATCGACATTCCGTTGTACGAGTATGTGCACCTTCTCCGCGACTCAGTCGCCGAACGCCGGTACTCCGACGCGCCGCAGCAGTAGGTACACCTCGCAGCCGAGGCAGAATGCGAACGCCGCGTTGAGGAACGCCGCGATCAGTGCCAGTGCCGTGGCGACCAGGCCCAACACGGTCACTCCGCTGGCGAACCCGATCACCCCGATCACCGCGAAACCGAAGCCGACGCCCTGCGCGAACCGGGGCGGCGCGGCCTCCTCGCGTTCATCGGTCGGCCGCAGCCGGGGCGCGATCAGATACCGGTAGAGCAGGCCGTAAGGCGCGTACCCCAGTCCGAAGAACGCGCCGATGCCGAAGACGACGGCCTGCGCGGCCAGCAGAATCCACGCCGCGACCGGCGACACCGAGGACAGCACGAGGATCACCGCGAGTACGACGGTGGTGATCCAGGCGCCGAAGCGTGGGCCGCGCGGATCAACGGCGGACGGGTTGTTGGGCATGGTGGACCTCCCGAATTCGGAGGAAGAGGAGCGGATTTTCGGCTGCTGGACCGACGCTTCGGCTTGGGGCGCAGCGCAGGAGAGGACCAGAAAAGATGATCGGCGCACGGCCGGAAAGGACAGACTCCGCCTGCTCAGATGCCCGGCCGACACAGGCTGCTCTGCACGCGCCGGTAGTCCACCGCGCGGCGCCTGGTCAGCATGATTGGCACACGGCCGAGCGTACCTGCTCCTCCCTGCTCCTGGGAGGTACGTCCAGTAGATGGAACACGAAAGGAGCACGACGTCGCCCCGTGGACAATCGGCTCCTCAGGCCCTGTCGCGGACCGGTTCCTCGACGTCCCCCGCTTCCCCGCCGGGCTCGGCTTCCCTGCCGGGCTGGGAGTCCGGCGCCGGCAGGTATGGGCGCAGCGCGGCCAGCAGCGTCTCCCGCTTCGGCACGCCGCTGACTCGCAGTAGCTCGGTTCCCTGCGGTGTCAGCGCGAGCGTGGTCGGCGTCCGCATGACGCCGACGCTGGTGGCGACCGCCGGATCGTCGGTGATGTCCAGTTCGACGTGCGCGATCCCGTCGGTGTCCTCGGCGAAGCCGGTCAGGAACGTGCCGGCCTGCCGGCAGGACGCGCAGAACGTGGTGGACAGCTGGACCAGGGTGACCGAGGCGCGCGGGTCGAGCGCGGCGCGGATCAGCGCCGGCAGATCGGCGGCGGCACCGGCCTCGGCAGCCGAGGAACCGCCGGGCGCGCCGGGCGGCGAAGCGGGAGAAGCGGAGGCGGGAGAAGGGGGAGCGGGAGTACGAGCGGTGCGGATTCGGCCGTTGCCGGCGCGGAGCCACCACCCGGCGATGCCCGCGAGAACGAGCGCACCGAGTAGGACCCACACACCGGTCATTGGCTGTTCGCGCTCCTGGTGAATCGCACGTTCTGCGCCTCGCCCTGCACGATCACCGTGCCGGGCTGCACCTCGACGCCGACCGGGGTCACCGAGAACGGCAACGGCAGGTCACTCGGGCTGAACGTGTGGGTGAACTGGCTGAGGATCGGCTTCTCGATCGCGTCCGGGATCAGCCCGGTGATCGAAGAGTTGGACAGTTCCAGTTTAGTCGGCTTGACCACGATGTCGCTGCCCTCCAGAGAGATGAGGCCAAAGACTGAGACGGTGGTCTGCGCGCCGGCGATGTCGACCGTGCCGGACAGGCCGATGCCGGCCGTCGTGTTGTTGGTGTTGCCGGTCACCTGCTGGATCTGCTGCTGCTTCTCGTCGACGCCGTAACCCTCGATGAAGTCCAGCGACTCCGGATAGATGGTCAGGTCGGGGATGCCCAGCAGTCGGCCGAGATCGCTGGCCTTGATCTGCACCTGGCCGTCGACCTCGTCGATGGTCAGCGCGGAGAAGTCACCGGAGAGTACGTCGGACAGGGAGATCCGGACGTTCTTCAGATCCGCGTCGACCTCCAGGTCGCGCAGGGTGCTGTTCACCGCGACACCGTTCGCGGACACCGAGATGTCCCGGTAGTCGCCGCCGATGGCCTGGGTGATGAACGGGAAGCCCTCGATGTCGACGGAGGGGTCGCTGGTGAGGTTCAGTTCGCCGCGCATCTGTTTGGAGACCTGGTACTCGGCTGCGGCGGCCAAGCCGAAGTCAGCCGCCACCAGCACCGCGGCCACCACGATGACGACAATCAGAAGCCTTCGTACGCCCTTGCTCACGCCGCGAGTCCACCTCTCCGCTGTTGTGCAGGGACAAGGGTGTCATGGCTGCTGATGACCACTGAACTCCGGGCTGCTGACGACCACTAAAATCCGGCCACCCTCGCCCAGCCAGGTCATCCTGTTCGCCCAGTATGCCGGGATGGCATCAGTGGTTTTGGTTACCGTGCCGACTCGATATCGACTCGACATAGGGCCATTGGTGTGATGCAGTCGTCACGACCTGGGCTTATGTCGTTTCGCTGGGTATTGTCCCCGTCATCTGACGGCAACGGAGCCGCTCCAGTCATACTCCTCGGCGGTCTTGCCGAATTTCGGTGGGGCCCGTCGCTGACCGGGAGGTGCGCCGTTATGGGTGTCGACCTGCTACTGCTGACCAGCGATCCCGAACCGGCCTCGGTGCTGCCCGCGCTGGGTCTGCTCTCCCACCGCGTCCGTTCGGTCCAGCCGGATGTCGCCGCCCTGCTGGAAGCCGGTCCCTACGACGCGGTCTTGGTGGATGCCCGTACCGACCTCGCCGGCGCGCGCAGCCTGTGCCGACTGCTGGCCAGCAGCGGTGTCGAGGTCCCGGTCGTCGCGGTCGTGAACGAGGGCGGTCTCGTCGCGGTGGCGGCGGAATGGGGCATCGACGAGATCGTGCTGCCCACCGCCGGCCCGGCCGAGGTGGACGCCCGCCTGCGCCTGGTCCGCTCCCGCCGAACCGACGCCACGCGCGCCGGTGAAGGTGCCCTGCAACTCGGTGAACTCGTGATCGACGAGTCCACCTACACCGCGCGGCTGCGCGGTCGCCCGCTCGACCTCACCTACAAGGAGTTCGAGCTGCTCAAGTACCTCGCCCAGCACGCGGGCCGGGTGTTCACCCGCGCCCAGCTGCTCCAGGAGGTCTGGGGCTACGACTTCTTCGGCGGCACCAGGACGGTCGACGTGCACGTACGGCGACTGCGCGCCAAGCTCGGCCACGAGCACGAGCAGATGATCGGCACCGTGCGCAACGTCGGCTACAAGTTCGTTCGTCCCGGCCGCAACGCCGCCACCGGCGAAGGCCTCACCCTCGACCCGGTCGACATCCTGGGCTGACCTTCCCGGCCATTTCCATCGTTCGCGGCGCCGACGTGCTCGGCGCCGCGCCGAATACGGACCCGTCCTGGGTTAACGTGCTGCCGTGCCCCACATCGCCTGGCGTAGCAGCCTCAGTGCCACCGAAACCGTTCAGCTGAAGTCCCTGCTGGCCGCGGCCGTCGCGGTGGACGGCAGACCGAACTTCGACCCGGACGGCGAGCTTCCCGGCGATTTCCGGCACGGCGAGTACGGCCTGGCCCTCGAAGGCGACACGCTGGTCGGTGTGGTGGTCCGCGATACCGACGGCGACTCCTTCGGCCGCCAGGTCGCCGAACTGCTCGTCGACCCGGCCGCGCGTGGCCGAGGAATCGGCGCGGCCCTGCTCACCGCCCTGCTCGACCGGGCCGGCCTACGCGCCACCCCGGCCGCCGAAATCAGCTCTGACACCAGCACCGAAACCGGTACGGACACCGAGACGCTGCGGGTCTGGGCGCACGGTGACCACCCGGCCGCCGCCGCCCTCGCCGCGCGTTTCGGCCTGCGCAGGGTGCGTGAACTGCGGCGGATGCGACTGACCCTCGCCGACGTCGAGCTGCCCACTCCCCAGCTGCGGGACGGCGTCGAGGTGCGCACGTTCCGGACCGGCGCGGACGAGGCGGCGATGGTCGCGCTGAACCACCGCGCCTTCTCCTGGCATCCCGAACAGGGCTCCCTCACCGAGGCCGACGTCCGCGCCGACGAGGCGCAGCCGTGGTTCGACCCGGCCGGTTTCTTCCTCGCCGTGGACGCCTCCGACGGTCACCTGCTCGGCTTCCACTGGACCAAAGTGCACCAGGAGCTGGACGGGGCCGGGGCGCCGATGGGCGAGGTGTACGTCGTCGCCGTCGATCCGAGCGCCGGTGGCGGCGGACTGGGCACCGCGCTGACCCTCCTGGGGCTGCGCCATCTGGCTGGCCGTGGCTGTCGGCAGGTGATGCTCTATGTGGAGTCGGACAACGCCCCGGCCATCGCCGTGTACGCACGGTTGGGATTCGCCGAGTGGGATGCTGACGTGCAGTACGCGACCTGACGCGCTGCGTCGCGTCCCACCGAGCCCAAGGTCACGCGCGGCAAACAACAAGGTCACGGACTGAGGCTGTGCTCACCCTGATGGACGTGTGACTGATCACCCGGGGTGGCAAGTTCATGTCGCGTTCACCTCTACACGAGAAGCCGTCCACCAGCGCTGCCTACCGTCCGTATCAAGCGCGACAAGTCGCGATCGGTGATGGCTCCTAGTGGAGGATCTCAGGTGAAGATCAATCGGCTCGGCGGGGGCGCGACCCAGAAAGTGCGCAAGGGTGCGGGTGCGATGGGC
>CAJCJE010001013.1 GCA_903970565.1 Candidatus Melainabacteria bacterium
CTGCGCGGCCGGCTGCGGTTCGGCGCCTCCGAGGACCTGGTGCTCGGCCAGTTGCCCGGCATCCTGCGGCGCTTCCGGCGCGGCCATCCGCTGGTCGAGTTGGAGCTGTTGGTCGAGATGTCCGAGACGCTGCACCAGAAACTCCGTGCCGGTGAACTCGACCTGATCTTCACCAAGGGCCGTCCCGGCGACGCACCGGGACGGTCGGTACGTCGTGAACAACTCGTCTGGGCCGGTGTCGCCGGCCAGCTGGCCGCGCCGGACGAGCCGGTGTCGCTGATCCTGCATCCGCCGCCGAGCATCACCAGGGACCAGGTGCTGCACGTGTTGCAGCGGCATCGGCTCAGTTGGCGGATCGCCTGCACCAGCGCGAGCCTCAACGGACTGCGGGCGGCCGTACTCGCCGGCCTCGGCATCGCGGTGTTCGCCCGCAGCCTGATCCCGGCCGGCCTGGTCGAACTCGACCCGCGCACCAGCGGTCTGCCGCCGCTGGGCGAGGTCGAGTTCGTGCTGACCGCGCGCAGGCTGCCGATGCGCGGCCCGGTCGTCGCGCTCGCCGACGCGATCATGGCCGACGCCGACCCCCTCTCCACCGACGCCGACCCGCTCTCCGGTCCTGCTGACCCGCTCTCCGGTCCTGCCGAGCAGCCCGACTGACCGGCGCCACGGCCACGGATGTTGACCGGTGCGGATCGCATTACCCTCTAGTAACGTCTGGCCAATGGATTCTGCTGTCGCCCGGCGCTGCAACCGCGTGCTCGAACCGTTGCACTCAGCGCTGTACTTCGCTCCTGAACAGGATGAACATCTCTTCGAGGTCGGGATTCGCAAGGGGCGGATGAGCTACTTCGCCAGCCGCTCGGCGCCGATGGGACCGGTCGGTCCGAGCGTGGTCACCGCGACCTTCTACAACTTCAACCCCGAGCTGATCGCCAAGTACATCCCGCGCGCCTGGACGCTGGCCAGCGCGACCGAGGTGGTCGAGGCGCGGTTCTCCGCCGTCGACGCGCTCTACCGCAGGCTCCTGGGCGCGGAGGTCATCGAATCCGCCGAGCTGGCCGAACTCGCCGGCCTGGCCAGGGAGGCGACCGAGGGCGCCCGGCCGGAAGGACGGCCGCTCTACGCCGGCCACGCCGACCTCGACTGGCCGACCGAGCCGCACCTGGTGCTCTGGCATTCGATCACGCTGCTGCGCGAGTATCGCGGCGACGGCCACATCGCGGTCCTTCTCGGCGCCGAACTCGACGGCCTGTCCGCGCTGATCACCCACTCCGCGACCGGCAAGGGATTCACCGCGCAGGCCGCCCAGGTGACCCGTGGCTGGAGCCCGGAGCAGTGGGCGGAGGGTAGCGCGGCCCTGCGCGAGCGCGGGGTGCTCGACGAGGCCGGCGCGCTCACCGAGCAGGGCAGCGCGCTGCGTAACGGCGTCGAGGCCGAAACCGATCGGCTCAGCCTGCCGGTATGGGCACACCTCGGTGCGGAGAAAGCCGATCGGCTGACCGATCTCGGCCGCAAACTCCGCGCCGTCGCTCTCGCCGCCGGCGCCTTCCCGGAGGGCACCTTCGGCAAGTAACCGGCAAGTCCTGCGCGGTCAGGTCCGCCGGCCTGCGCTGCTCCAGCCTCAGCGGGTACCCGGTTCGCCGGGTACCCGCCGCCGTCGGTGGCGCCTCGATCGCCTGCCGGACAGTCATCCCTGCTCAGCGGCACTGGCGCGCGGACCCGCTGATGACTGCCCTCGACGGTACCGGCCGCCTGATTCTGGACGTGCTGGATCTTCATGGCGGTACGGAGTAGAACCAAGGCCTTGCGTCATCGCACTGGAAAGGGGCCTCATGCGTAAACGCAACACAGTCCTTGCCGTCCTGCCCGTGGTCGCCGCGCTGGGCGCGAGCATGATCGCGCTGAGTGGACCGGCTGCCGCCGCCGCACCCGACACCCTCACCCTGCAACCGGTCGCCGTCGGCACCGGCGGCGCGGTGGTCTCCGACACCGTCCAGTCCACTCAGGCCGGTCTCGACGTGCTGCGTTCGGGCGGCACCGCCGCCGACGCCGCCGTCGCGGTGGCCGCCACCCTCGGCGTCACCGATCCGTTCGTGGCCGGCATCGGTGGCGGTGGGTACCTGGTCTACTACGACGCCCGCACGCACCGGATCACCACCATCGACGGCCGGGAAACCACCCCGGCCACCGCGAACTCGAACCTGTTCATCGATCCGAGCACCGGTCAGCCCTTCGCCTTCCCGACCGCGGTGACCAGCGGTCTGTCCGTCGGCATCCCCGGCACGCTGATGACCTGGCAGCGGGCACTGGACCAGTGGGGCCACTTCAGCCTCGCCGATGACCTGCGGCCGGCCGAACAGGTCGCGCGCAACGGGTTCCCGGTTACCGGCAACTTCCGCGAGGAGGACCGGGAGAACGCCGAGCGGTTCACCCAGTTCAGCTCCAGCAGCGCGCTGTTCCTGCCGGGCGGCCAACTCCCCGCCGTCGGTTCGACCATGCGCGATCCCGACCTCGCCGCGACCTACCGGCAGATCGGCCAGCAGGGCGTCGGCGCGCTCTACGGCGGGTCGCTGGGCCGCGACGTGGTCAATACCGTGCACAACCTGCCCCTCGCTCCGGGTGCCACCCTGGTGCCCCGGCCCGGCCTGATGCAGCTGTCCGACCTGGCTCGCTACACCGCGCCGGACGAGGCACCGACGCACGTGAACTACCGGGGCTACGACGTGTACGGCATGGGACCCTCCTCCTCCGGTGGCATCACGGTCGGCGAGGCGCTCAACATCCTGAGCAATGTCAACCTCGCCGGGGAGAGCCGCACCGAGGCGCTCAACGACTACCTGGAGGCCTCGCAGCTCGCCTTCGCCGACCGCAACCGCTACATCGGTGACGCGCGCTACGTGAACGTGCCCGAGCAGCAGCTGCTCTCGCCCCGGTTCGGCAAGCAGCGCGCCTGTCTGCTCGACCAGAACCACGCGCTCACCTCCCCGGTCGCGCCCGGCAATCCCTACTCCGGTTCGACCAGCTGCACCCCGGCCGCGCCGACCACGGCGAGTAAACCCAATGACGGCGCCGCGACCAACCACTTCGTGATCACCGACAAATGGGGCGACGTCGTCTCCTACACCAACACGATCGAGGAGATCGCTGGCAGCGGGATGGTCGTGCCGCACCGTGGTTTCCTGCTGAACAACGAGCTGACCGACTTCGACTTCACCCCGCTTCAGGCCGGCGTCCCCGACCCGAACCTGCCGGCCGGTGGCAAGCGGCCACGCTCCAGCATGTCGCCGACCATCGTGCTGCACAACGGGAAACCGTTCCTGGCCATCGGTTCACCGGGCGGGGCCACCATCATCACCACGGTCCTCCAGATCCTGATCAACCGGATCGACTTCGGCATGGCCCTGCCGCAGGCCATCGCCGCGCCGCGCGCCTCCCAGCGCAACGGCGCGCAGACCCAGGCCGAGCCGGACTTCCTCACCGAGTCGACCACCCCCGGCCTGGAAAAACTCGGCCAGTCCTTCTACATCAGCGACACCTCGCCGCTGGACCCGAGCATCATCATCGCGCCGACCATCGGTGAAGCCGCCGGCCTGGAATTCCTCGGCAACGGCAAGATCCTCGCCGCCGGCGAACCCGTCCGCAGTGGCGGCAGCTCGGCCGGCGTCATCCACCCGACCAGCTGACCGATCATCGAACCAGACGTGGGACGCGACCGACCCGGTCGCGTCCCACGTTCTGTGTTCGTGCACTTCGCCGGCTTCCCATTCCGATTCCCGTTCAGCAGGTTCGAATCCAGCTGCACTCCAGGTCCGCCCGAGGATCGGCCTGCTGTTGCGCCACCGTGGCGTCCCGCGGGTTCGCCGGTTGTTTCGGCAACAGGTCGGTGCTGGGATGGTCGGCCGCTCCGTCGTACTCCGCGAGCCGGACCCCAACCGCGTCCTCGATGGCGGTCGGCAGCTCGCCGAGGACGTTGTTGGACACCATCGAGAACACCAGCTTCTCGCCGTCCTCGGCCGTCACGTACCCGGACAGCGCGCTGACCCCGGTCATTGACCCGGTCTTGGCGTGCATGTTGTTCGCGGCCGGGGTGCCCACCATCCGGTCGCGCAGCGTGCCGCCGACCATCCGATCGCTCACCCCCGCGATCGGCAGCGCCTGATACCAGGTGTCGAACCAGGGTTGACTCTGCGCCGACAGGAGCAGACCGGTCAGCTCGTCCGGGGTCAGTTCGTCCATTCTGGACAGTCCGGAACCGTCGACGAGCCGCAGATGGGCCGGATTCACGCCGAGGGCACCGAAATTTCCCTCCAACGCCGACAGGCCGGCGCTCCAACTGCCTGCGCCGGACACCTTCTCACCGGCCGCCTTCACCAGGGTCTCCGCGTGCAGGTTGTTGCTGAGCTTGAGGAAGGGCACCAGCAACTGGCTCAGCGGGATCGACTGCCGGGTGGTGATCGTCCGCGCGTTCGTCGGCGTCCTCCCGTCGCCGGTGCCGCCGAGCACCCGCACCCCGTGCCGGGCGAGATCGGCGCCGAACAGCGAGGTCACGAAACCGGTCGGATTCCAGACCGCCATCGTTTCCACGTCCGGCGCGGCATCGGCCGCGATCGACCCGCTCACCCGGATGACGTTGTCCCCGTTGTCCCGGTCGACGTCGTCGGTGGTCGCCGAACCGGCCGCACCGGTCGTCGCGGTGTTCACGATGGTCACGTAGTTGGTCGGCGGGGTCACGGTGACCGACGGCGGCCGGCCGAGGACTCCCGGCGTCACCGTGACATCCACCGAACCGGGGTCGTAGTCGGTGTCGGGGGAGACGGTCAGCGCGGACACCTGCGCGTCGTAGTAGTACGGCTCGTCGTCCCAGGCCCAGCCGGGCGCGAGCCGGACACTG
>CAJCJE010001014.1 GCA_903970565.1 Candidatus Melainabacteria bacterium
CACGCCGTCGCCGTCGACGATCATGAAACTGCGGTCGTGGGGGAGCCCGGCCAGCCACACCTGCGCGTCGGACAGGGGGTTCGCCGCGCAGCCCTTGATCGGATAGCGGTTCAGTTCGACGACTCTGGCCACCACCCGAACCTACCGCCGGTTACGACTAGATTGGGCTGGTCCGACCTACCCGCCGTTTCACGGGCTGTATCAGGAGGGCCGCATGGCCGACGAGGAATCCGCCGAGAGCATCGACGACAAGTGGGCCAGGGCCGAGAAGACCGTCCGGGACGAGCTGGACGAGGTCGAGGTCGCGGCGCTGATGACCGTCGACGAGATCAAGGACACCGTGCACGACGTGATCGACAAGGTCAAAGATCTCGGGCACCGGAGCGAGGGTGACAAGCACCAGCACTGACGAGCACCAGCAGCACTGACGAGCCTCGGCACCGAGGCCGTGGATCAGACCCGAAGCCGTGGATCGGGCGGGCCGCGTCGAGTTCCCGCCGCTCCCGTGCCGGGTCGGTGGTCGGGTTCGGTCAGTGGGTTCAGTGGGTGAGGAGCGTGGCGACCACGATGATCACCACGACCGGCACCAGGGTGACCAGCCAACCCTGCCAGGTCTGCGGCCGCAGGCCGAAGCCGATCCGCTTCGGGCCGAACCACGGTTTCCGGATCGTGTTCATCATGTCCTCCAGTGCTGTTGGTCAGGTGGGTACCCGGTGGGGTCACCGGGTACCCGGTGGCAGGAAGCGCAGGCCGGCGACCTTGCCGTCCGGCGCGAAGGAGACCCGCGCGACCAGCGCGCCCGCCTCGAACTCCAGCCTCACGTCCACCGCGGTGTAGTCGCCGAGCTGGTGGGTGAACGGTTCGCCCATCCGCTCGTAGCCGCCGACCGAGCCGGCCAGTTGCGCCCAGATCGCGGCGACCGCGTCGTCGTCGGGCACGGCCGCGGCCATCTTCTCGTCGAAGTCGCGGCGCAGTTCGGTGTAGCGGCCCTCGACCAGGCCGATCAGGAGCGCGACGCCGCGATCGGTCGCGTCGGCCCGGATCGACCGGGCCATCGGTATCCCCGTTCGCGGATCGACCGGGCGGCCGAACCGCTGGAACGCGGCCTGCCGGGTGGTGCCGAGTACCTCGCCGATCTCCTGCCAGGTGTGCCCGGCCGTCCGGGCCTGCTCCACCGTGGCGCGCAGCGCGGCGTCGACGGTGCGGGCGAGTTCCCTGGCCGCGGCGACCGCGGCGAGCGGGGAGCGCTCGCCCGCCGGGGGTAGTTCCGCGACGAATCCCCGCGCGGCATCGAGCAGCCCGGCGGCCATGTTCGCCGGACTGTCGATCAGCTCGTCTGCCACGTTGTCAATATTCGGTTTACGAGACGACATTGTCAAGGTGTTGTTGACAGAATTGTCGGATTGGTCACTGGACCGGGACCTTCTCCGGCGCGCGGCGCTGCGACAGGTCGCATCGCAGTAGCGACGTTGCCGGCCTCGGCCTTGCTGGGGAGGCAGTTGTCGGCCGCAGGTCGCGCAGGTCAGCAGGTCGGGCACGTTGGCCACGGCGATCCTCCTCGTTATTCCGTGCGAGGCCAGCCTGTCACGAAATACGAAAACGTGCCAGGGGTCGGAGTGGTGCCAGGGGTGGTCTCCTGGACGTGACGGCGTGACAACGTGATGGCGTGACGGCGTGACGGTGTTCTCGGGCGAGTGCGGTCTCCCTACGCCAAGGGCGCTTCTCCGGCGAAACTCGCATTTTGTGGCAGCCATGCCGCGATGCGTGAATACGCGCCGAGCACACTCTGAGTAGAGGTACCGGGGCCGGAGGTGAATGCGGGTGAATGTGGTGAATTGCCGACTGTCGCATTGTGCCGACCCGATGCGGTGCCGGCCGGTGCAATGGCTGCCTGACATGCCGATCGGGCGTGCCGGGTGGGCCGCCCTTCGCGGCGAGTCGTCCGGTCCGGGTGCCGGGACGGCCTGTCAAAACTTCGCGGACGGCCGGATTGTGCTGCTGTACCGGGAAATCCGGCGGGCGGCGACGCGGAAGCAGTGACGGGGTGGCTGCGGAGCGCAATGGCGATCTGTTATGTTTGCCATGCACCAACGGATTGGTTGTGATGACCGAACCTTCGGTGCATGGTTCGCCGGCTGTTGGTCAAGAGCAAGCCGGAGTTTCGCTCGGGGTGAGCCCCGGACTGCTGTCGACCAACGCGCGAAGCATCGCCCTGAATCGTCCGGGTCGGGACCGACGATTCAGGGCTTTCGCGTCTTCGCGAACGATTGTCAATCAGCACCTCCGCGAGCCAATCGTTATCAATCCGGCGATTGTCTTCCACTGACGTGCGAGCACGGGCAAATTCCTGGTACGCCATGCTGGGTGTTGTCGGCCCGGTCCCGTACTTTGACCAATGGCGTCGGTGCGGTCCATTGCCGACGTGGTCGGGCAGACGGCGGAGGACGAGTGCATGGCGGTGCCGAACGTGGACGCCGACGGTCCGAGGGACGGTCTGCGTTTCGGCGTTCTCGGGCCCGTGCAGGTACTCGTCGACGGCGTCTCCGTCCCGGTCGGTAGCCCCGGTGTGGGCTCGCTGCTGGTGCTGTTGATCCGGGCGCCCAACCAGGTGGTCTCCTCGGCGCGGATCATCGACGGGCTGTGGGGCGCCCATCCGCCGGCCACCGCGCGGACCATCGTGCACGGCTACGTCTCTCGGCTGCGCAGGCTGTTGCGCACCGCCGACCCGGACGGCGCCTACGCCAGGATCGTCACCCGGCCGCCCGGCTACGAGCTGATCGTCGACGAGTCCCGGATCGACCTCTACCGTGTTCGCCGGCTGCTGGACGTCTCGCGCGGCCAGCCTCCGGCCCGCCGCGCCCAGTTGCTGCGTAAGGCCGCCGGGCTGTGGCGCGGCCCCGCCCAGCTGGTGCCGTCCACTGTGGCCGTGGAGCTGGGCGAACTGCGACTGGTGGTCACCCAGGAGCGGATCGAGGCCGAGCTGGAACTCGGCCGGCACGCCAGCCTGGTCGGCGAACTCCGCGCGCTGGTTGCCGAACACCCCTTCGACGAGGGCCTGCTCGGTCAGTTGATCCGCGCCCTCTACGGCTCCGGCCAGCGCGCCGACGCGCTCGCGGTCTACCTCCAGTTCCAGCGCCGGGTCTCCGCCGAACTCGGCATCGACCCCGGCCCGGTCCTGCGCGAACTGCACGAACTGCTGCTGCGCGACGATCCGGCGCTGCGCGGCGGTCCCGCCGGCACCGATCCGGCGGCCATCGTGCCGGCCCAACTGCCGCCCGCGACCATCGCCTTCACTGGCCGGGACACCGAGTTCGGCTGGCTGTACCGGCTGCTGCTGGGCCGTGACCGGGTGGCCACCACGGTCGCGGTGATCACCGGCGCGGCGGGCGTCGGCAAGAGCGCGCTGGCGGTCACCTGGGGACATCAGG
>CAJCJE010001015.1 GCA_903970565.1 Candidatus Melainabacteria bacterium
TCACCGGTGGTCAGCACGGTTACCTCGGCGGCGGCAGCTTCGACCCTCACCACGGCGGGGTCCACCATCCTCACTCGGGGATCGACAGCGGCAGCTCCGGGATCGACAACGGAGGCCAGCTCCCGGCGCCCGGCGTGCGGCCGATCCGGCTCATCGACACACCGGGCGGAACACGCCCGTCCTCGCTGACGACCACCTACGTCACGGCGGGGGTCGTCGTCGGCCTCCTCCTGGTGGTCCTGGTGATCATGATCGTGTCGTCGTGACGGACCGGTAGGCGACGCTCCGACTTCCCGTCGACACGGCGCGCCCGGAAGGGACGACACGCGAGCGGGGAGGACCAGGGCGTGCCGGCCTGGTGGTCCTGGGTGCCAAACTGGCCGGCGTGAGTACATCAGTCGCGCCGAACGCCGCTCGTCTCGATCCGGAGCATGTCTTCGACTGGGTCGAGGCGTATGCCGAGGATCGCCAGCGGGCCGGGCTCAAACGCCAGCTGCGGCCCCGGCCGGCCACGGCCGACGTGCTCGACCTCGCCGGCAACGACTACCTCGGGCTGACCAGGGACAAGCGGGTGGCCGGCGCGGCGGCGGCGGCCGCGTTGCGCTGGGGAGCCGGGTCGACCGGGTCGCGGCTGGTCACCGGCTCGACCGAGCTGCACACCGAACTGGAACTGGAACTCGCGTCCTTCTGCGGCGCGCAGGCCGCGCTGGTGTTCTCCTCCGGGTACCTGGCGAACGTCGCGGCGACGGTGACGCTGTCCGGGCCGGAGGCGGCGATCGTCGCCGACCGCTACATCCACGCCTCGCTGATCGACGGCACCCGGCTGGCCAAGGCCGCGGTGTCGGTTGCCGAACACGCCGACCCGGCCGCGGTCGAGCGGGCGCTGGCCACCCGCAGCCAGCAGCGCGCGCTGGTGGTCACCGATTCGGTGTTCTCCGTCGACGGCGACCTCGCCCCGTTACCCGAACTCGCCTCGGTCTGCCGCCGGCAGGGCGCGGGGCTGCTCATCGACGACGCGCACGGCCTCGGCGTGCTCGGCCCCGGCGGGCGCGGCGGGGCGGCCGACGCGGGTCTACAGGGCGCACCGGACGTGGTGACCACGATGACGCTGTCGAAGTCCCTCGGCGCGCAGGGCGGGGTGGTGATCGGGCCGCGCCGGGTGATCCAGCACGTGCTCAACACCGCGCGCACCTTCATCTTCGACACCGGTCTGGCCCCGTCCTCGGTGGCCGCCGCGCTGACCGCGCTGCGGGTGCTGAAGGAGGAACCGGAACGCGCCGAGCAGGTGCGGGCCAACGCGACCGAGCTGGCGAGCAGGTTGTCGGCGGCCGGTTTCGCCGCCTGTACGCCGAGTGCCGCGGTGATCTCGGTCCGGGTGCCGACCCCGGAGGCGGCGCTGGCCTGGTCGGAGCAGTGCCGGGAGGCCGGGGTGGTGGTCGGGTGCTTCCGGCCGCCGTCGGTGCCGGACAAGGTGTCCCGGCTGCGGTTGACGGTGCGGTCGGACCTCACCGAGGCCGATCTCGACCGCGCGGTGGAGACGATCACCGCGACCGCGCCCCCGAACGCGCGCCGTTGACCACTCTGTCGATCACTGGGCCGCTGGCCGCCGCCGGTCGGCGGTGACCAGCGGCGGCGCGGGATCAGCGGGCGGCGCGGCGCATGGTGATGTGCGGAATGTCGTCCTCCAGGTACTCCTCCCCCTCGGGCCTGAACCCGAAGGACTCGTAGAAGCCGACGGCCTGCACCTGCGCCTCCAGCACCGACTGCGAGTCGCCGATCTCGGCCAGCGCGGCGGCCATCAGCTGACGGGACAGCCCCTGGCGGCGGGCCTGGCTGATCGTGCACACCCGGCCGATCCGGAAACTGCCCGCCCGGTCCTCCAGCAGCCGCAGCGCGGCGATCGGCTCATCGGCCGCGCGGCCTTCGACCGCATCGGACTCCAGCCAGAAATGCCGGGTGCCCTCCCGCAGATCCAGCCCGTCCAGTTCCGGATACGGACACTTCTGCTCGACGACGAAGATCTCCACCCGCAACCGGAGCAGCGCGTAGAGGCGAGCCGGAGTGAGGTCGGCCGCCCAGGCTCTGCGCAGGGTCGCCGACAGCTGATGCACGCTCATCAGGGTTGGATACCACAGTCAGCCGATCGTGGGATACCGCACGACCGGGGCAACCAGGAACGTTTTTCGGCGTCCTGCTAGTTCGTGGAGGGTGACATGACACGAGCGAGGCAATCCGGTTTCCTCGGTTTCCTCGGCCGAACACCGGTCCTGCTGATCGCCGTGCTCGGTCTCGGCACCCTCGCCGCCTGCGGCGCGGACCCGTCCACCACCGCAATCCCCTCCTCGGCTCCGGCCGCATCCTCGACTGTGGCGGCGCCGTCCTCGACGCCCTCCGGTGCGGCCGATCCGGCCACGGGCGGCTTCTCGAACTGGACGGTCGGCGCGACTCCGCTCCCGCTGCGTCCGGACGGCTACGGCGAGGTCGAACCGACCCCGCCGCAACTGGTGGACCGCAGGCTGCACACGGTGGATTTCCTGCCGCCGCCGACGGACGGTGAGTTCCACTCGACCGTCCAGCCGGTGCCGGCGGCGGTACTGGCCCGCAGCACCTGGCAGCCCCGGTGTCCGGTGGCCAGCAGCCAGCTGCGCTACCTGACCATGTCGTTCTGGGGTTTCGACGGCCGTCCGCACACCGGCGAGATGATGGTGAACGCACAGGTCGCCAATGCCGTGCCGGGCGTGTTCGGGCAGCTGTTCGCGGCGCGTTTCCCGATCGAGGAGATGCGGGTGCCCAGCGTCGCGGACCTGACCGCGCATCCCACCGGGGACGGCAACGACACCGCGTCCTTCGTCTGCCGGCCGACCGTCGGTCTGACCACCTGGTCGGTGCACGCCTACGGTCTTGCCATCGACCTCAACCCGTTCTGCAATCCCTATCGGGAGGGCACGCTGGTGGTGCCCGAACTCGCCTCGGCCTACCTGAACCGGTCGGACGTCCGGCCCGGCATGGTGTTGCCCGGTGACGCGACCGTGCGCGCGTTCGCGTCGATCGGCTGGACCTGGGGCGGTTCGTGGACCTCGCCCAAGGACCTGATGCACTTCACCGCAACCGGCCACTGATCACCGCGACGGCCACTGAACCCGAATCCGGCCCCGTCCAGCTGTCTGGTCAGCGACGGCATCGGTATGGAAGAAATCGCCAGTAGTCCGGTCTTGAGTGGAACTGGGTGGACATCAGCCCGCACCCTCGTCCCGAACGGCCGCGCTGGTCTGCTCGACGCTGTTCTTCGCGGAACTCAACGGGTTGATGCTGGTCATCGTGCTCCAGCTGCAACTGGGCCTGCACGCGGACGTGCGCACCGCCGGGCTGACCCTGCCGCCCTGGTCGCGCGGCCTCGCGGTGTCCTCGATGGTCGCCGGGCGATACCTGATGGCCCGCTACGGAACCGTCATCGTCTACGTAGGACTCGGCCTGCTGTCGACCGGCGTGCTGGCCGCCATCGCGGTCGACGCGAGCACGCCGCGCTGTTCACCACCCGCTATTCACCGTCGCGCTGCGCGACATCAGCCCGCGCGCGACCGGGTCGGCGGCGGGGCTGCTCAATGCCGTGCGGCAGCTCGGCGCCACCCTCGGCGTCGCGATCCTCCGCAGCGTCTTCCTCGCCGCCTTCGATGGTTCGGCGGCCTCCGCGCCGGCCGGGGCCCGCGCGGCCCTGCTGGTCGCGGCCGGCCAGCTGGTACTCACCGCCAGCAGCGCCGCGATCATGATCAATCCGGCCCGACGCCGTCGCCGAGCCGGTTCCTCGGCAGACGCCTCGACGGCGGAGTCCGTCGAGGAATCGACGGATCAGTCCGCCGAGGCGGAGGCCGCCGACCCGGTGCTGCCGTGACCCTCGTCGGCCTGCTCGGTGGACTCGACGTCCTCGGCGGCCGGAGTGTCCGCTGTGGACGCTGAGCTGCCGCCGAAGCGCTGCCACACCTTGCCGGTCGCACCCGAGATCACGCCGCCGACCTCGCCCAGCACTTTCGCCAGCGGATCGGTGGAGGCCACGAACGAGTCCTTGTAGGACTTCGCGGCCTCCCTGACGTCGCTGGTCCAGGTGGTGTGCGGCTGGCTGCCCCGGCGTGGGTAGTCGCCGGCCAGGATGTCGCGGTACTCCTCGGTGGCCGCCCAGCGCTGTAGCTCGGCGGCGCGGACCACGGCGAGCGGATGGGTCAGGTCCAGGGTGTTGAGCAGTTTCAACACGCTGTCGCGGACGTCGCCGTTGGATTCGTAGTCCCTGGCCTGGTTGAGGAATTCGGCGGTGTCCACGTCACCGGGACCGCCGGCGCCGGCCAGCAGGATGTGCGCCCGCAACGCGGCCCGCGGGTCCTGGCAGCACAGCAGCCCGGCCCGGTCGGCGGACAGCTCGGCCTTGCGGAACCACTCCAGCAACGCCGCCACGATCGCCCGGACACCCCAGTAGCCGCCGGGCAGCCAGGACATCCCGTTCATCATCCGCAGCAGTCGCGCGAGCATCGTGCGGTACAGCGCGTGCCCGGACAGCGCGTGACCCATCTCGTGGCCGATGGCGAACCGGAGGGCGTCGGTGTCCATGATCTCGACCAGGCCGGTGTTGAGCACGATGAACGGGGCGTCCAACCCGATGGTCATCGCGTTGGCGACCGGGTCACGGGTGACGAAGACCTCCGGTACGGGGTCGAGGTCCAGGATGCTCGCGCATTCCAGACGCAGCCGGTCGATCCTCGGATACTGCTTCGGACCGACCCGGATCGAGGAGGCCAGCGAGAGCAGTCGCTCCCCGCGCTCGGAGAACGCGCCGGAGACGACCCGGAGCATCCCGGCGAAGCCGGGCACGGTCCGCAGCGTCGCCAACGCGCCCCGGTCCGCCGGATGCTCATACGCCCGAGGGTCGATCTCGGGCAGGCGGATTCGGCTGGCCACGGGCTCCAGCTCGGTTCCCGGCTCGTTGGTCTCCACCATGCCCACGGTATTCCGGGTTACCGACACAACGGGCGCGATTAACCCAAATCACTCGGGTTGATACGATCCGTAACCAGGAGAGCGACTGAAGAGTCCCTGAAAAGACCTTAAAAGGGGTGTCCAGGACGGTGTGATCCAGTGAATGTTGTGGTCATGTGGACAGCGGGCTGCCGGTAGCCCAGCTTGATCGAGTTGGGCCCGCGCGGTTCGCGGTCACTCAGCGTCAGAACGGAACGGAAGGGAGCGCCCCATGCGATGTCGTGCGCTCATTCTGATCCCGGTCTTCGGCCTCATCCTGATCGGTGTAACGGCCAGCGTGGCCTCGCCGTGGACCATCACCTCCACGATCAGCGGCATCCGGCCCGTCTCCGAACAGGAGAACTCGGCCGCGACCCAGTACTGGTCCACGCGCGCGGGTCCGGACGCGCGCAACACCGCAACGGCCCCGAAGTCCACCACCGAACCGCCGGCGCCCACCACGACGACCGCTCCCGCGCCGACCACCACCGAGGCACCCGAGCCCAGTGACCCCGACCAACTCGCCGCGAACACGATCAGCGGCACCCCGACCGTCGGCGCCCTGTTCGCCACCGACGACCAGGGCAACGACGGCCACTTCTGTTCGGCCAGCGTGATCAGCAGCCCGCAGGGTGACATCGTGCTCACCGCAGCCCACTGCATCTACGACCCCGACGAGGGTGACTACGACACCGACATCGTGTTCATCCCGGACTACCACGACGGCCAGGAGCCCTACGGCGTCTGGACGCCGAGCCAGCTGATCGTCGACCCCCGGTGGATCAGCGACGCCGACCAGGACCTCGACTTCGGCTTCATGATCGTGCACCGGTCCGACACCGACGCCACGTTGCAGAGCGAGACCGGCGCCAACCAGCTCGGCACCAGCATGGGCTTCGACCTGCCGGTCCAGGTCACCGGCTACCCGGACGGCGCCAGCGCCCCGGTCACCTGCTCGACGACCAGTGCACAGGCCGAGACCTACCAGCTGCGGTTCGACTGCGACGGCTTCCCCAGCGGCACCAGCGGCAGCCCCTGGGTCACCGACATCGACCCGCGGACCGGCCTCGGCACGGTGGTCGGCGTGATCGGCGGCTACGAGCAGGGCGGCGACTCGCCGAACTGGTCCTACTCCGCGATCTTCAACTCGGCCACGCTCGCCTTCTACCGCTCGGTGGCGTACTCGGCGGCGTAGCCCGTTGCCCGGCTGTCTCTCCGGCCGCTGTCGGTGCGTGGTGCGAGGATGCCCAAATGACACTTTCCGAGCGGCTGAG
>CAJCJE010001016.1 GCA_903970565.1 Candidatus Melainabacteria bacterium
GGTCGACGTCGCGGCGAGCCTGCCCGGCGACCTGTTCACCCTCGAACTGGACGGTTCGCAGGGCTGGTCGGTCGGCCGGGACAGCTGGCTGGCCGCCGCCAGCACCATCGCGCTGGACCCGGGCTGGGCGGGTTTCTACGACATGTTCGGTGGCGCGGTCGGCTTCCTCGCGCACGCCGCCGGGCTCGGGCCGCTGGTGCTGGCCTGCTGCGGCGCGCTGGACCTCGTCGCGCTCGGTCCCGGTGAGCTGATCACCGTCGAGGCCGGCCACCTGGTCGCCTACCAGGACGGCCTGCAATGCCGGCTGCGCGTGCTCAACCAGTCCGAGCCGCAGTCGGTGCGCACTGGGCAGGGTCTGATGGTCGACTTCGCCGGGCCCGGTCAGCTGATCACCCAGTCACACAGTTCCCGAGTACTGGCCGCGACCCTGGCCGGACTCGCGCCCGACGACCGGCGGTGACCGAGGCGGTCACCACTCCGTAGTCAGCAGGCCGGTCGGCGGCGGAGCGGGGCCGGGCTCCGTGCGCACCGGCAACACGCACCCGCGCTGCCACGTTAGGCTGAGCTGCGTGTCGGAGGACCTCACCGGGCGTCGTATCGGTCATTACCGCATTGACGGTGTGCTCGGTCGTGGTGGTATGAGCGTGATGTACCGGGCCACCGACGTGCGGCTGGGCCGCAAGGTGGCGCTCAAGGTCATCGCCGAACACCTCACCAAGGACCCGGAGTTCCGCGAACGGTTCGTCGACGAGGCGCGCAACACCTCGGCCATCGACCACTCCAACGTGGTGCCGCTGTATGACTTCGGGGAAGCCGACGGCCTGCTCTACATCGCCATGCGGCTGGTCGACGGTTCGGACCTGGCCAGCCTGATCAAGGACGGTCCGCTGGCCCCCGGCCGCGCGCTGGCGCTGCTGGCCCAGATCGCCGAGGCACTGGACATGCTGCACGAACGCGGCCTGGTGCACCTGGACGTCAAACCGGCGAACGTGCTGGTCACCGCGAAGGAATCGGCGATCGAGCACGTCTACCTCGCCGACTTCGGCCTGACCCGGCGCGGCGCGACCGGTCACCGGACCAGGGGCGGGGACTTCCTCGGCTCGCCCACCTACGCCGCGCCGGAACACCTGCGCGGGGAGCCGGTCGACGGCCGCACCGACGAGTACTCGATGGCGTGCGTGCTGTTCGCCTGCCTCGCCGGCCGCCCGCCGTTCCTGGGCAGCGTGCCCGAGGTGATCTCCGGCCATCTCAACGGCGAGGCACCCTCGCTCGCCGCGCTGACCAACCTGCCGGCGCCGATCGACGAGGTGGTCCGTCGCGGCATGGCCAAGGACCCCCATCGCCGCTACGCGGACTGCCGGCAGCTGGTCGCCGCCGCCCGCAGCGCGGCGTCCCGCACCGGGCCGTCACCGCGCCAGCAGGGTCCGCGTACCGGCCCGAATCCCACGGTCGGCCCGACTCCGATGACCGGTCCGGGCAGCGGCCCGACCCCGCTCGGCGGTCAACAACCGGGCGGGCAACAACCGGGCGGTCAACCGGGTGGGCCGCAGTTCGGCGGACCACGGCCCGACTCCGGTCAGTACCCTGGTCGAGCGCCGTATCAGGCCGGTGCCGGAGCGTCGATGAACGAGCCGGTCCGGCTGCGCCCGCCGCTGCCGGCCGGCGCGAGCGCCTTCTCCAACGACGGCGGTGGACTGCCCCGCTGGCTGGTGCCGACCCTGGTCGCCGTCGCGATCCTCGTGGTGGTCGCCGTTGTGATCATCTGGCTGACCGGTAGCTGACCTGCGTTTCTTGCACTCGGGGCCGGAGAGTGCTAAACACGAACTGGCACTCGGAGTACCTGAGTGCCAGATACGGATGCCTCGCATTCGTATCTTGAGGTCGGGACGGTGAGGCTGGTTTCGGGGTAATCCCCCCGGACCGGTCGTCCGTCGCGGGCACCGAGCCTGGCCATGAACGTGTCCTACCGTTGTTGCCGACCGGCGGCATCGGTATCCAGCTCCGGAGGACCACACCGCAATGGCCAAGATGATCGCGTTCGACGAGGACGCCCGCCGCGGTCTCGAGCGCGGCATGAACACCCTCGCCGACACCGTCAAGGTGACGTTGGGCCCCAAGGGTCGCAACGTCGTTCTTGAGAAGAAGTGGGGCGCTCCCACCATCACCAACGATGGTGTGTCGATCGCCAAGGAAATCGAGCTCGAGGACCCGTGGGAGAAGATCGGGGCCGAGCTCGTCAAGGAAGTTGCCAAGAAGACCGACGATGTCGCTGGTGACGGTACGACCACCGCGACCGTGTTGGCTCAGGCTCTGGTTCGCGAGGGTCTGCGCAACGTTGCCGCCGGCGCCAACCCGATGGCCCTCAAGCGGGGCATCGAGAAGGCTGTCGAGGCCGTTGCCCAGCAGCTGCTGAAGTCCGCGAAGGAGGTCGAGACCAAGGAGCAGATCGCCGCCACGGCCTCGATTTCCGCCGCTGACCCGGCCATTGGCCAGCTCATCGCCGAGGCGATGGACAAGGTCGGCAAGGAAGGCGTCATCACGGTCGAGGAGAGCCAGGCCCTTGGCCTGGAGCTCGAACTGACCGAGGGTATGCGCTTCGACAAGGGCTTCCTCGCCGGTTACTTCGTGACCGACCCGGACCGCCAGGAAGCCGTCCTGGACGACCCGTACATCCTGCTCTACAGCTCCAAGATCTCCACCATCAAGGACCTGCTCCCGCTGCTGGAGAAGGTCATGCAGGGCGGCAAGCCGCTGCTGATCATCGCCGAGGACGTCGAGGGCGAGGCCCTGGCCACCCTGGTCGTCAACAAGATCCGCGGCACCTTCAAGTCCGTCGCCGTCAAGGCGCCCGGCTTCGGTGACCGTCGCAAGGCGATGCTCCAGGACATGGCCACCCTGACCGGTGGCACCGTGATCAGCGAGGACGTCGGGCTCAAGCTGGAGAACGCCGACCTGTCGCTGCTGGGCAAGGCTCGCAAGGTTGTTGTCACCAAGGACGAGACCACCATCGTCGAAGGTGCCGGCGACGCCGAGCAGATCCAGGGCCGGGTCAGCCAGATCCGCGCGGAGATCGAGAAGAGCGACTCCGACTACGACCGCGAGAAGCTTCAGGAGCGGCTGGCCAAGCTGGCCGGCGGCGTTGCGGTGATCAAGGCCGGTGCCGCGACCGAGGTCGAGCTCAAGGAGCGCAAGCACCGCATCGAGGATGCCGTGCGCAACGCCAAGGCCGCCGTGGAAGAGGGTGTCGTCGCCGGTGGTGGCGTTGCCCTGCTGCACGCCGCGCAGACCAGCTTCGACGGCCTCGGCCTCGAAGGCGACGAGGCCACGGGTGCCAACATCGTCAAGCTGGCCCTTGAGGCTCCGCTGAAGCAGATCGCCGTCAACGCCGGCCTCGAGGGTGGCGTTGTGGTGGAGAAGGTCAAGAACCTGCCCTCCGGCGAGGGTCTTGACGCCGCCACCGGTGAGTACAAGGACCTGATCAAGGCCGGCATCATCGACCCGGCCAAGGTCACCCGCTCCGCGTTGCAGAACGCCGCTTCCATCGCGGCGCTGTTCCTGACCACCGAAGCCGTCGTTGCCGACAAGCCGGAGAAGAACCCGGCCCCGGCTGCGCCGGAGGGCGGCGGGATGGACTTCTGATCCAGCTCGACAGGCGTCAACCCGCGCGGACGTAGTTCACGCGGGAGCAGCACGGTTTCATCGCAGAAGGCCCGGACACCGAGTGTGTCCGGGCCTTCGCGCGTCCAGGACCTCAGGCCGGTCGGCCAACCGGCGCGGGCCGGACCGGTCGCAACGCACAGAGCGCGGATTCCGCGAATATCGGGATGTCCACAGGTTTGCATCCGGACAAATAAGAATCCGGTTCAGTAAATACCCACGTACGAGAACAGGATCGGCGTGTTCAGTCGGAGAAAGACCAGGTAGGCGGGCACGCTGAGTAGCACTACTCCATTCGTGCGGGTGAGTTGTGCACTTCTGTGGATGAAGCTGTGGGTACTTAGCGTGTCACTCGCTTGGCTCAGCGTTGGGCAGCCGTGACCTGAACGTGCAGTGACGTGCGCGAGGCAGCCCACTGACGGTGGGTACCGCCCGGCTCCGACAGGTGCTGCATACCGTTGCGCCGAATCTTTTGCTCCGTTCGGCGCAGCCTGGTGACTGTTCGTCGACCTTCACCCTCTTTCCGTGACCGTCATCGGTGACGCTGGGAGGGCACCAGACAGCCAGCAGGCGCGATCGGCTTTTTGACGGCACGAGCGGCACGAGCAGCACGAGCGGGGCGTGCAACGGCGCGCGTCCCCAATGCGGGGCAGGAGCACAGTCATGGGGATGCTCGATGGCAAGGCGATCGTGGTGACCGGTGCGGGGCGAGGGCTCGGCGAGGCCTATGCGACCCATGCCGCCCATGCCGGGGCGAGCGTGGTGGTCAACGACATCGATGCCGCGTTGGCCAAGCAGACCGCGGAGAACATCCGGGGTTACGGCGGCGTCGTGGTGGACAGCGGACACGACGTGGCCGATCCCGAGCAGGCCAGGGCCATCGTGGCGACCTGCGTCGCGGAGTTCGGCAGGATCGACGGCCTGGTCAACAATGCCGGCCTGAACTACGAGGCCTCGCCGCTGGAGGACGACTACGGCCGGATGCGCGAACTGTTCGAGGTGAACGTCTTCGGCACCTTCAACTGTGGCCTCGCGGCGGTCGAGGCGATGCGCGAGGCCGGCGGGGCCGGGGCGATCGTGAACATCTCCTCCGGCGCGCACTTCGGGCAGCGCCGGCTCGGGGCGTACTCGGCCAGCAAGGGCGCGGTGGCCTCGATGACCTACTCGTGGGCGCTGGATCTCGACGAGCTGGGGATCAGGGTCAACGCGGTCTGCCCGGTCGCGCACACCAGGATGGTCCGGAAATCGGAGCGCAGCCTGCGGTCGATCCCGCCGGACCGCACGCCGGGCAAGGTCGCCCCGCTGGTGTTGTTCCTGCTGTCGGACTCGGCGCGGGGCATCACCGGCCAGTTGATCCGCTGCGACGGCAGCGATCTGCACGTCGTCGGTCAGCCGTACTTCAAGCAGCCGATCCTGCATCGGGAGACCTGGGACACCGACGGCGTCGAGCGGGCGTTCAACGAGGTCTTCCAGTCCCACCTTGAGCCGTTCGGTCTGGAGAAACGGCTCCCGCAACGGCTACGTGAACTCCTGGAGCCCGGCCGCAGCGCGTAGAACCCACCGGCGAGGGCCGCTGCGGTTCGGGACGGACAGACGCCGGCAGCGCGGCCTCAGGCCTCCTCACGCCTCCTCGGGAATGATCAGCCAGCAGGCCAGGTAGATCAGCGCGCCGGTGCCGATGCCGAGGATCGTGGCGACCACCATCAGCAGGCGGATCAGGTTGGCATCGACACCGAACAGCGTGGCCGCGCCGCCGCAGACACCGGCGACCACGCGGTCGTCGCGGCTGCGGAGGAACTTGCGGACCGGGGCATCGGTGCTGGTGTTGGGGTTGCCGTAGTACGTGTTCTCGCTCATGGGTCCAGCTTCGCCCCGGCGAGGTGGCCGGACATCGGGGAGCAGCCCTGGCTCGTCCCTGAACCGCACCCTGAGTCCGCCTGAGCAACGCCTCCCCGGTGGGTCGGGGATCAGAAGCCGTCGAGGGCGGCGTCCAGCATGTCGAAGGCCCGGTTGACCAGCGCGACCTGTTCCGGGTAGAGATCATCGGGTGTCTCGCCGGCAATCAGCCGACGCACCAGGGTCAGGTAGAGCGTGCGGAGGGTCGCGACCACGAGCGCGGCGGCGAGCACCGGCAGCGGGTCGTGCTCGGCGGCG
>CAJCJE010001017.1 GCA_903970565.1 Candidatus Melainabacteria bacterium
GACGCCCTGGTCCCAGCCGGAGATGACCTGGCCGGCGCCGAGGCGGAAGCTCAGGGGCTCACCCAGGTTCCAGGACGCATCGAACTCCTCGCCGGTCGAGTGCGCGACCCCGACGTAGTGCACGTGCACGGTCTGCCCCGAGGCGGCCTCGGGGCCGTCTCCGACGCTGATGTCGTGGGTCTGGAGATCGGCGGGCGCCTCGCCGGAAATCGGGTCGACGTCGGGCTTCTGCAGAGCCATCTGGGTGGGCCTCCTGTGGTCTCCTGTGGCGGACAGGTCGGCGGGTTGCCGGGTCGGACCCGAGTCAAACACGTTCCTCGGTCGCGGGTGATTTCAGGGCGGTCGGCGCCCGGACAGGAAGGTTGACCAGGGCGGTTGACCAGGGCGCCGAGTCGACGACGAATAGTAATCATTTTGTTACTTAACTCACGGGTAAACCACCCCTGAGGGTGAGTTTTCAGGTCAGTTACCTGCGATTCCTGCTCCATTCCGTCACAGGCCCGCGTTGGCTACGTCCCCAACCTGTCAATGACGAGAACGGAGTATCGATGCCCAACAGCGTCGACCCCCTTACCAAGGGCCGACCGATCGGTGTAGTCGTGGTCGATCCCGTCCCGCTGTTCCGGGACGGCCTCGGCGCGCTGCTCGCCCGCACCACCGGAGTGCGGTTGCTCGGCATGACCGGCAACCTGCACGCCGCCATCGTGCTGTGCGAACGCACCCGGCCGGACGTGGTGCTGGTGGACGCGCTGTTGGACCCTCGCTGTCACCTCGGTTCCCTGTTGCAGACCAGCGACGACTCGCTGGCCGTGCTGTCGGTCGTCCGCGAACCGCTGCGCACCGCGCGCTATCTCAATGCCGCGGTCACCGCGGGCGTGCAGGGCATCATCCTGCGCACCGCCGATCCGACCGCGTTCGTGGACGCGATCAAACGGACCTTCACCGATCGCCGCTATCTCGACCCCGACCTCGGTGTCCTCGCCAACGGCCTGGGCATTCGACCGGCGGTCAGCGCGCGCCAACCACTGTCCAGGCGGGAGTACCAGGTGCTCCAGCTGATCTCCGACGGCCTGGAGAACTCGGCCATCGCCAAGGCCCTGTTCGTGTCGATCGAGACCATCCGCACGCACGTGAAGAACATCCTGCGCAAGCTGCACGCCCGCGACCGCGCGCACGCAGTCGCGGTGGCGTTTCGACTGGGCTTATTGGTGGTGCACCGGGACAGTCCGTTCCCGACCCTGTCCACCGCCGACGGCCAGCCGGTGCCCGGTCAGCCCGCGATGCCGCCGGTACCCACGCCCACGGTCCGTGGTCAGCCGGCGCCGCGGCGCACGACAGGTCCTTCCACGTACTGATTTCATTACTTAATGTAACCAAATCGCTCACCCGGCCGCGTGGTGTGCGTCATCCGATCAATCCCACCCTTGCCCAGGTTACTCAGCAGTAATATAATTTTGTTACCGGTGAGTAGCGGCATCTATCCATGATGCCGCGGCACGACAGGGGAGCAGCGACGATGGGCCACTACAAGAGCAACGTCCGAGACCTCGAGTTCAACCTGTTCGAGGTGTTCAACGTCCAGGAGCGCCTGGGCAAGGGCCGGTTCGAGGAAGCCGACGAGGACACCGCTCGGGGCGTGCTGGCCGAGCTGAACAAACTGGCGACCGGCCCGCTCGGCGAGTCCTTCGCCGAAGGCGACCGGATCGGCACCACCTTCGACCCGAAGACCCACTCGGTGACCTTGCCCGAGGGGTTCAAGAAGTCCTACCGGTCCCTCTGGGACGGTGAATGGTGGCGACTGGGCCTGCCCAACCACCTCGGCGGTCTGGGTATCCCGCCCAGCGTGCAGTGGAGCGCGGCCGAACTGATCCTCGGCGCGAACCCGGCCGTGTTCATGTACCTGGCCGGCCCGAACTTCGCCTCGGTCATCGACCGCAACGGCACCGACGAGCAGAAGCGCTGGGCGCGGCTGATGATCGACCGCGGCTGGGGCGCCACGATGGTGTTGACCGAGCCGGACGCCGGTTCGGACGTCGGCGCGGGCCGCACCAAGGCGTTCGCGCAGCCGGACGGCAGCTGGCACCTGGACGGCGTGAAGCGCTTCATCACCTCCGGCGACCAGGACATCACCGAGAACATCATGCATCTGGTGCTGGCCCGCCCGGAGGGCCCCGGCATCGAGTCCCGGCCCGGTACCAAGGGGCTGAGCCTGTTCCTGGTGCCGAAGTTCCTGTTCGACAGCGAGACCGGCGAGCCGGGCGAGCGCAACGGCGCCTTCGTCAGCAACGTCGAGCACAAGATGGGCCTGAACGCCTCGGCGACCTGTGAGCTGACCTTCGGCCAGCACGACGTGCCGGCCAAGGGCTGGCTGCTGGGCGAGGTGCACGACGGCATCGCGCAGATGTTCCAGGTCATCGAGTACGCCAGGATGATGGTCGGTACCAAGGCCATCGGCACGCTGTCCACCGGTTACCTCAACGCGCTGGACTACGCCAAGGAGCGGGTGCAGGGCGCGGATCTGCCGAACATGCTGGACAAGGCGGCGCCGAGGGTCACCATCACCCACCACCCGGACGTGCGACGCAGCCTGATGTTGCAGAAGGCCTACGCGGAGGGACTGCGCGCGACCTACATCTACACCGCGACCTTCCAGGACCAGATCGCCGCCGGCGAGGGTGACGTGAAGCTCGCCGAGCGGGTCAACGATCTGCTGCTGCCCATCGTCAAGGGGGTCGGCTCCGAGCGCGTCTACGAGCAGCTCGCGCAGTCGTTGCAGACCCTCGGTGGGTCCGGCTTCCTACAGGACTACCCGATCGAGCAGTACATCCGGGACTCCAAGATCGACTCCCTGTACGAGGGCACCACCGCGATCCAGTCACTGGACTTCTTCTTCCGGAAGATCATCCGGGACAAGGGCCAGGCGCTGGCGCACATCGCCGGGGAGATCACCAGCTTCCTGGAGGCCGAGGCCGGCAACGGGCGCCTGAAGGAGGAGCGCGCGCTGCTCAAGCAGGGTCTTGAGGACGTGCAGGGCATTCTCGGTACGATGATCGGCTATCTGACCGCCTCCCAGCAGGACGCGCGCAGCATCTACCTGGTCGGTCAGAACACCGTCCGGCTGCTGATGAGTGTCGGCGATCTGCTGATCGGCTGGCTGTTGCAGCGTCAGGCCGCAGTCGCGCTGACCAAGCTGGCCGGCGAGACCTCCGCCAGGGACACCGCGTTCTACCAGGGCAAGGTCGCCGTCGCGTCGTTCTTCGCCAAGACCGTCCTGCCGGAACTCTCGGCCCGCCGCAAGGTCGCCGAGAGCACCGACAACACCCTGATGGATCTGGACGAGAGTTCGTTCTGATCACGACGGCAGTACCGTCCTGATCCCTGTTTGACACGACTGTGGGCGGCTCCCGATTCTCCGGAGCCGCCCCACAGTCGTTGCTGGGTAAAGGTTTCTACAGGTACAGTCCGGTTCCCGCGCCGTGTTGGGTCGGCTCGTTGGCGATTGCGTGCACGTCGCGCTCGCGCATGACCAGGTACGTGCTGCCCTGGATCTCGACCTCGAGCTGATCATCGGGGTTGTAGAGCACCCGGTCGCCGGTTTTGACGTTGCGCACGTTGTTGCCGACGCCCAGCACGTCACCCCAGGCGAGCCGCTTGGCCATCTGCGCGGTCGCCGGGATCACGATCCCGCC
>CAJCJE010001018.1 GCA_903970565.1 Candidatus Melainabacteria bacterium
GTGGACATTCCCAGCATCTCGGCGCGCTCCTCGCTGGTCCCACTCGGGCTCAACCCGGACAAGTCCGTCCAGGTCCCGCCGGTCGACCAGCCGCTACAGGCCGGTTGGTACAAGTACGGCCCCCAGCCGGGCGAGGACGGACCCGCCGTCATCCTCGGCCACATCGACGGCGACCATCAGGAGGGCATCTTCTGGCGGCTGCACGAGGTCAAACCCGGTGACACGGTGACCATCGGGCAGCAAAACGGCACGACGCTGACCTTCACCGTGACCAAGGTCGACGACGTGGCCAAGAGCGCCTTCCCCACCAGCGCGGTCTACGGCGACACCCCCGACCCCCAGCTGCGGCTGATCACCTGCGGCGGCGCGTTCGACTCGACCACCGGCCACTATCTGGACAACTTCATCGTCTACGCGACGATGACCAGTTAGCCACCGGGTTCTCCCGTCGACCACGTCCGGCGGAGGACCGCGTGAAGGAAGGCAGCACCGATACCACGCCTGTGCCGTGGTATCGGTGCTGCCTTTCCTTGCCTTCTTGTCTTTCTTGCCTTCCTTGTTCACCCGCGTACGCGGGTTTGTTCAGCCACGTCCCGAGGGGTGCACGGTGGCCAGGCCGACCGGCTGCGGTTTGTCGGCGGCGGCGAGCCGTTCGAGGATGGTCGGCGTGATCCTGCGGTAGGCCGCCGGATTGACCGGATTGAGCCAGTGACCGGCCCTGACCCGCGCCGGAATGTTGACGTCGAGGTCGCTGAGGACCTCGTCGACGTTGTGCATGGAGAACGGGATGATTTTCGTGCCCCGACAGTGGTGCGTGTCGGTGGCGACGTCCATG
The DNA here is from genome assembly GCA_903970565.1 of Candidatus Melainabacteria bacterium. Classification (GTDB taxonomy): domain Bacteria; phylum Actinomycetota; class Actinomycetes; order Mycobacteriales; family Pseudonocardiaceae; genus CAJCJE01. Next base: position 836 of record CAJCJE010001018.1, read on the forward strand.
AACGCCAACTGCTCCGCCACGGCCTGGCGCATGGCCGCCGGGTCGGGCAGCGACATGGTGCCGGCGAGGTCGGCGGCGATCCAGACGGCGGCCATCTCGGCGTTGAGTGGGCTGAAGAAGGAGGAGTTGTAGCCGTTGAAGTACAGGCCGGGCACGTCGACCGGCAGGATCTGCCGATACAGCTGGAAGTTGCCGCGCTCGTCGAGCAGCCGGGCGCTCACCTCCTCGGGCAGGAAGGGCACGCTCTGGACGAAGCCGGTCGCGCAGACGATGAGTTCGGCCGGGAGCGTGCTGCCGTCAGCGAGTTCGGCGAAGGGCCGGCCGTCCCGTGCGAACAGGCGGCTGATGGTGCGGTCGCGATGAACGGTGATGCTGCCGTCGGCGACGCCCTCGAAGAAGCCCTCGGTGGCCAGGCCGATCGCGCCCCGGACGATGTCCTCCATCGCGCCGGCCGGCACGAGACCGAGCCTGGTCAGATCGTACTGGCGGATCGACACCGAGCCGATCGAGTTGAGCATCCCGCGGCGCAGCCCGTTTCCGGGACCGTGCAGGAACTTCTCCATCCCGCGCAGCCGCACATAGCGGAACAGCGCCTCGCCGAGCCGGGTCAGCAGCAGCATCTTGAAGTTGACGACGCCGGCGATCCTGCGCGGCACCTTCCACAACAACTGCCGGGCAATCATGTCGGTGCTCGCGGCGACCTTGCTGATCGGCACGGTGACATCACAGGCGGACTTGCCGTAGCCGACCACGAGAACATGCTTGTCACGGGCCAGTTCGGCGTCGAGGAACTCGGTGCCCGCGCAGATCCGCCCACCGGCCGCGCTGAACTCGGCCAGTCCCGGATACCGGGGCACGGCGGGCTCGCAGAACACGCCGTTGGCGACGACCAGCCGGTCGAAGGTCTCCGTCGTCGTCGCGCCGGCCGCTGCCGTCGGGTCGGTAGAGTCCTCGGCGGGCTGGAACTCCAGGGTCCAGTGACCGTCTCCGGTGGGGCGGGCCGCGGTCACCTCGGTGTTGAGGCGCAGGGTGTTCTCGATGCCGAACTCGGCGGCGTAGGCCGCGAAGTAGGCCTGCACCTGCGCGCCATCGGGCCATTCCGGATAGTCGGCCGGCATCGGGAAGTCCGACAGCGAGTACTGCGCCTTCGGGCTCTGCGTCGTCACACCCGGATAGCGCCGCGTCCGGCTCCATACCCCGCCGACGTCGGGGGTCCGGTCGAATACCGCGACCTCGTGCCCGGCCCGCACCAGTACCTTGGCGGTAGCCAGACCGGCGACACCCGCGCCGACAACCGCGACCCTCATGACCGACCGGCCACGGGTGGCAGTTGCAGCTCGATACCGAAGTCGGCCATCACGCCCTGCATCACCGAGATGTCCTTCGGGCCGGGCGGCAGGTCGGCCAGCGCCTGATAGTACCGCTCCAGCCCGGCCGGGGAGACGACCGAGATGACCCTGGCCTCCTCCTTGCTGGAATTGCGGAAGGTGTGCACGACATCGCGCGGCAGGAACAGGTAGTCGCCCTGTTCCAGCACGAAGTCCTCGCCACCGAGATGTACGTCCAGCCGGCCGGTGAGGCAGATGAACGACTCGTCCTCGCGGGTATGCACATGCGGCGGCGGGCCGCTGGTCTCCGGGGGAACCGCGTACTCGAACATCGAGTAGGCGTCGTGGGTGGACTTGCCGTTGGTCTTCATCGTGATGCCGAGCCCGATCGCCGCGATGGCATGGCCTTCGCGCGAAGGAAGCAGATAGCCGCCACCCAGGGTCACCGTGATCTCCTCGGGGTCACCGCACCGGACCGATTGCCGGTGTGTCCACGCTCACAGACTGAGCCGGAGGCGGTGATCCGCCAAACCTTGGTCCCACTCACCGGGACACCTTGTCGATACCTGACCCGCTGCGACAGCGCGGTCAGCGTTCGGTCCGGCCGTTCGGTCAGCCGTTCGGTCAGCGGCGGGTCGAGTAGGCGCGGGAGGCAGCAGCGGCGGCGAGTCGGACGGCCGGGCCGATCCGGTCGGCCTTGACCAGACTGGTGGGGCCGGTGACCGACAGGGCGGCGACGACGTCACCGAGCGGACCGAAGATCGGCGCGGCCACGCAGCTCACCCCGATGTTGCCCTCCTCGCGCTCCATCGCCCAGCCCCGGTCCGGGATCGCGGCCAGCTCGCGCAGCACGCCGACCGGGGTGGTGATGGTGCGCGGGGTCCTCGGGGTCAGCCCGGCCGCGATCACCGCCTCCACGGTCGAGGCCTGCGAATAGGCCAGGATCGCCCGGCCCAACGCGGAACAGTGCGCCGGGATCGTGCCGCCGACCTGAGAGAGCATCGGCATCGGCCGGTGCCCGGTGATCTTCTCGACCACCAGGATCTGCGCCCCCTCCAGCACCCCGAGCTGCACGGTGGTCCTGGTCGCGTTGTACAGGTCCTGGAGGAACGGCAGCACCGCCTCGCGCAGCTCGTGCCGGATCGGCACGAGACCCGAGATCTCGAACAGGCGATTGCCGATCCGGTAGCGGTCCTTGGGTTTGTCCAGCCAGCCGAGCCGGATCATCTTCTCGGCGGTGCGATGCGTGGTCGAGCGCGGCATACCGCAGCGGGCCACCAGCGCGGCCAGGGTCAGCTCGCGGTGGGTGGGATCGAAGGCGGCCAGGATCGCGGCGGCCCGGTCCAGACCACCGGTGGCTGTTGAACTGTCGTCCCGCTCAGCGGGACTCACGGTTGGCTCCGCGTGCTCACCCGGACCACGCTAGCCCAGACGGCCGGAAAATCGGGAACTCTCGGGAACTCGTGGGTAACTCGTCGCGCGGCGGTTCGTGGTCGCGCGGTCGTTGGCAGTCGCGTGGCGGTTTCGTGGTCGCGTGGCGGTTTCGTGGTGGGCGGTCGTTGGATCGTGCGTAGGCACGTGCGGGCGGCGTACGTACCGCGTGGTTGGGACACGCGGGGCTGGGAGGTCGCGGCAGCGGCGGAGGATCGCGGCAGCCGTGAAATCTTGGTCTTGTCGTGTTGGCTTTTCCCGATCTCGGCATCTCGGCGGAACGCAGAACGGAGCGGTTGAATGGCCCAGTCCGGACCGGACTTCAGCATGGCGGAATTCCTCGGCGCGGTCTCGGACACCGTCCGACCGAGTACCGCTCGGCCGGTCGTCGTGCACGCGGCGGAACTGGAAACACTGCCGGCCAACCAGGTGCACAATCCGACCACCCTCTCGATCGCCGGCAAGCTGCCGACCGCGACGTTCGAGATCTTCCGCCAGACGATCCCGCC
>CAJCJE010001019.1 GCA_903970565.1 Candidatus Melainabacteria bacterium
CCCGCTTGCCGAAGACGAGCAGGTCCCCGAGGGAGTTGCCTCCCAAACGGTTGGCACCGTGCATGCCACCGGCCACTTCCCCAGCCGCGTAGAGGCCGGTGACCCGGGAGGCGGCCGAGTCGGGGTCGACCTCGACGCCGCCCATCACGTAGTGACAGGTGGGGCCGACTTCCATGGGCTCGGCCGTGATGTCGACCTCGGCCAGCTCCTTGAACTGGTGGTACATCGACGGCAGCCGCTTCTGGATGTACTCCGCGGAGCGCCGGGTGGCGATGTCGAGGAACACGCCTCCGTGCGGTGAGCCGCGGCCGGCCTTGATCTCGCTGTTGATGGAGCGAGCGACCTCGTCGCGGGGCAGCAGCTCGGGTGGGCGCCGGTTGTTGCGCTTGTCCTCGTACCAGCGGTCGGCCTCGGCCTCCGAGTCGGCCGTCTCGGCCTTGAAGAACTCGGGGATGTAGTCGAACATGAACCGCTTGCCCTCGGAGTTGCGCAGCACTCCCCCGTCACCACGGACGCCCTCGGTGACCAGGATGCCCTTCACGCTCGGCGGCCAGACCATGCCGGTCGGGTGGAACTGGACGAACTCCATGTTGATCAGGTGCGCCCCGGCGCGCAGCGCGAGCGCGTGCCCGTCGCCGGTGTACTCCCAGGAGTTCGAGGTGACCTTGAACGACTTGCCGATGCCGCCGGTGGCCAGCACCACGGCCGGCGCCTCGAACAGCACGAACCGGCCGGTCTCGCGCCAGTAGGCGAACGCGCCGGCGATCCGGTTCTGCTCGTCCTGAAGCAGTTCGGTGACCGTGCACTCGGCGTAGACCTTGAGATTGGCCTCGTAGTCGCCGTGCGCCGCGAAGTCCTCCTGCTGGAGGGAGACGATCTTCTGCTGCATGGTGCGGATCAGTTCCAGGCCGGTGCGGTCACCGACGTGCGCGAGCCGGGGGTAGGTGTGCCCGCCGAAGTTGCGCTGGCTGATCCGGCCGTCCTTGGTGCGGTCGAACAGCGCGCCGTAGGTTTCCAGCTCCCAGACGCGGTCCGGGGCTTCCTTGGCGTGCAGTTCGGCCATCCGCCAGTTGTTCAGGAACTTCCCGCCACGCATGGTGTCGCGGAAGTGCACCTGCCAGTTGTCGTTGGAGTTCGCGTTGCCCATCGACGCCGCGCAGCCGCCCTCGGCCATCACGGTGTGTGCCTTGCCGAACAACGACTTGCAGATCACCGCGACCCGCAGGCCCTGCTGCCGCGCCTCGATCGCCGCGCGCAGGCCGGCGCCGCCGGCACCGATCACCAGCACGTCGTAGCTGTGCCGTTCAAGCTCTGTCATCGCTGTCTCGCCTATCCGTTCAAAAGTCGCAAAGTCCGCAGGTCGCGTGGTTCTCGCCGGTACTACCGAGGAGGTTCTAGAAGAACCGCAGGTCGGTGATGATGTTCGCGGCGACAAGCCGGATGTAGAGGTCGGTGAGACCGATCCAGGCCAGCGAGGCCCACGCGAGCTGCATGTGCTTGGCGTTGAGCTTGGAGACGATGGTCCACGCCTTGTAGCGCAGCGGGTGCTTGGAGAAGTGCTTGAGCCGACCGCCGGTGATGTGCCGGCAGGAGTGGCAGGACAGCGTGTAGGCCCAGATCAGCGCGACGTTGACCAGCAGCACCAGGGTGCCGAGGCCCATGTGGCCCCAGTGGCCCTGATGGTCGCGGAAGGACATCACGAAGTCGGCGGTGAGGATGATCGCGAACACCACCGCGATGTACCAGAAGTACCGGTGGAGGTTCTGCATCACCAGCGGGAACCGACGCTCGCCGGTGTACTTGCGGTGCGGCTCCGGCACCGCGCAGGCGCCCGGAGAGCGCCAGACCGCGCGGTAGTACGCCTTGCGGTAGTAGTAGCAGGTGACCCGGAAGCCCATCGGGAAAATGATGATGATGATGGCCGGGGTGATCGGCGCGATGCTGCCGAACCACCCCCAGCCACTACCCGGTACGCAGTTTCCGGTCAGACACGGGGAGTACATCGGGGAGATGTAGGGCTCCCAGAAGTAGTCCTTGTTCGCGAAGATCGCCCAGGTCAGGTAGACCACCATGACCAGGAGGAAAGCGAACGTGAACGCGGGGGAAGCCCACCAGCGATCGGTCCGTAGCGTACGAGCCTCGATCTGGGCGCGCCCTGGAGCGCCGACGCCAGTGGTCATTTTCTCCTCGTTCTACGCCCCTGAGGGGGCGTCATTGCCCATTCAATGCCCGTGCCGGCCGACTCCACCCACTCCCTCGTCATCCGCGTCGAGCCACAGATTCCGGTCATAGGGCGTGTCCGGTACCACAACAACGTCGGGTTTACCATCCACGCTGACCCGTGGTTTCGGCGGGGTGGGCGCTTCGGTGAGGTCAACTGCATCGATTTCGAGGCGTTCCACATCGTTGGCCAACCGGCGCACCGCGCTGGTGTCGCCGAAGTCCGACCGCAGGGCGTCCACACAGTGCTTCAGCTGGCCAATCGACCGCCGTAGCTCGGTCAGCTCGGTCGTCATCCTCGTTGTCATACCGTCTCCACTCGCTGGTCGTCGATGCGCTCGGCGAACCCCGTCGGTCACCTGTCCCGAACGTGAGAGTGCCCTGCTGAAGGCTCTGTGACAAGTCACACACGCGATCTGGACCACGCCAGATTACCGGTTGTTGGCGCCAGATGAATCGGACATCTGAATTGATCAGGGAATGTCCTAGCGATCGTCGGCCAGTGACGTGCGACATCGATCGGGCACAACGGTGTGCCGGACGCGCCTCTCAGGCGGGCAGTAGCGCAAGCGCCTCGGCGATCGAGTCGACGACCGGGACACCCCGACCGGCCAACGCCTGCCGACTCATCACGCCGGTGGTCACCAACACGCACTGGGCGCCGACATGGGCCGCCGCGTCCGCGTCGTCGGCCACGTCGCCGATCACCAGCACGTCGGCACCGGTGAGGCCCTGCGCGGCGAGGTGCTCGGCGAGATGCGCGGCCTTGGAACCGCCGCCGAGCTCCAGCCGCAGCCCGTCGATCCGGGCGAAGAGGTCAGTCAGCCGGTAGTCCTCGACCAGCGAGACGAGCTTGTGGTGAAACCACATCGACAACAGGGACTGGCGCCGGCCACCGGCCTGCCAGCGGCGCAACTCGTCCGGGACACCGATACTGAGCCGGCAGGTGTCCAGCAGACCGTGATAGGTGTCGTGATAGAGCTTGTCGATCAGCGCCCAGTCCTCGACGGCGATCTCGCGGGCGAGGAGTTCGCCGTAGCAGTCCCGCAGCGGCCGGCGGTAGATACCGCGCCAGCTCTCGATGTCGATCGGGGCCCGGCCGAACTCGGCGCACACCCGGTTCACCGCATGGACGACCGCGTGGTTGTCGTCCAGGATGGTGCCGTTCCAGTCCCAGACGATGTGCTCGACCGCAGCCAGCCCAGCGGGCTCGGTCAGCCCAGCGGGCTTAGTCAGCCCAGCCAACTCGGTCCGCTCCGTCGGTCCCGCGATATCCCGCACCGGCTCACCCTAATGGGCGACGCGGGTCGTTCCTACCGGTTTTCTCCGGGCATGGGTGGCGACGCCATGCCGGCCCTCGCCACCCATGCCCGGTACCGAGCGCTGGTCAGGCCGGGTAGGGGAACGCCTCGGCGCAGTTCGGCGACTTGGCGTGCGCCGGGTCGAGCGCGTTGAGCGTCTCCTGGATGGTGACCTTGTCGTAGGGGAGGTCCACATGATCGACGATGTCGTTCGGGCACGCATTCTGCACGTACTCGTTGGTCACCCCCGACTCGTTGATGAACGAGGAGCCGACGGGCGTCACCACGGTCTCGTTCAGCGTCTCGATCACCGTGTAGTTGACGCCGGCCTGCGCGATCGGGCCACTGTCCAACGGGGCGAGGAAGGCCGAACCGGTTTCCTGGTCGGTGCAGGCGCCGCACAGCGAACCGAGGAACTGGTTGGCACCGGGGAAGAACGACGCCAACGCGGTGAGACCGTCCAAAGTGGTGCCATGCGTGGTCGGCGAAAGACCGACGTAGGTGTTCACGTTCCGCGCGCCGTTGAGCACCTTGAGGTAGTACTCACCGAGCATCGCGCCCTGCGAATGACCGACCAGGTCGACCTTGCTCACCCCGGTGGCCTGCACAACCCGGCTGACCAGCGCGGAAACCTGCTGCGCGGAGGCAGCCGCCGGCCCGATGGCCTGGATCAGCGAGCCGGGAGTACCACCGTAGTTGAGGCTGAACACGCAATAACCGGCATTGGCCAGAATGGGGGCCAACGCACCGAAATCATCTTCCATCACGGAAAATGTGCCCGGAATGAGCACAATCGGATAAGGATGCTCGGCAGTGGGTTTGCAGGAGAAATTGTTCGTGCCGGGCGGCGGGGCATCGGGATTGCTCGCCGCAGCGGCCACTCCGGCCACGATATTGGGTTGAACCGGATACGTTGCGGCGGCAGCCGGCTGGGCGAGCCCACCGATCAGCAACGCGGCGGCAACCACCAACCCGCTACCAGCCAGGGAGAACCGTCGAATGCGCAATGCAGCCTCCTCTTTGAGGTGCCCGGCACGCAAGTTACTCGCGCGTAGAACCAGAGAGTAAGTTTCCAACGGGTAACCCGTCAAGCAATCACATTTAAACTATCCAACCGGCAACGCCGACCGGCCGAAGAGTGGATTCAGTTGCCCGAAAAGCACGTCGCGGAGGCCGTCCCCCTTCGTACCTGATCTACGGTTGCACCGGTCCGGGCGGCAACTGGTGGAGGAACTTCCGCGCGGCAGCCTGGCCGTTGGCGAACAGCGACTTCTCCTGTTCGCCGGTTAAGCTGAAGTCGAGCGTCGACACCCCGGTGGTGTCGACGAAGACGGTCCGCTGGTTGACGCCCTCGTCGGTGAGGTCGTACTGGTTCCAGTCGCCCATCAGCGTGCTCAGCGAGTCCAGCGCGATGCCCAGCGCCGTCCGCACCGGCCGGTCGTTGCGCACCGGCTGACCGGACAGCTTGATCCCCCAGGTCGGCCAACGCTGCGCGCGACCATCGGTGCGGTCGAAAATGGTGATCGGGAAATTCGACAGCAGCCCGCCGTCCACCCAGGTGACCGCACCACCCGTACCCGGCGTGAACTCGACCGGCCGGAAGAAGAACGGGAACGACATCGAGGCCCGCACCGCGTCCAGGATCGGCTGATCGTCGGCTGGCACGCCGTACCGCGGATAGTCCCAGGGCAGCCGGACCAGACACCGCCGCGACAGGTCACTGGTGTTGACCACCAGCGAATACCGTTGGTAGGGCGCCAACGAGGTGCCCGCGTCCGCCAGCGCCAGTTGACCGAAGGTGGTGATCCCGGTGGCCGCCAGTATCGGCCCAAGCCACTCGTAGAGGTACTTGCCGCTGTGCATCCCCTTGTGCAGCACCAGTTCGGTACCCTCGCCGATCGGTCCGGTGAGACGCTCGACGAGCGTCGCGTCCTGGAATTTGTGGTACTCACACGAGGCCATCACCGACTGCAACTCGTGCAGATCCCGGCCGGTGCGCTGATAGGTCGCGACGAGCGCGGCCACAATGGCTCCGGCGCTGGTCCCCGCGATCCGCTCGAACCGATAACCGGCGTCGTAGAGCGCCAGCACCGCGCCGAGCAGACCGACCCCCTTGACGCCGCCGCCCTCCAGGACGAGATCGACACTCCTGCGTTGCGTGGCCATCGCTGCCACCACCTCCGCTCGTCACCCGCGCTCATCCGGCGCTGACCGGCTGCTCGTCGGCTCGTGTCCGAGCAATCCACCGAGCCACTCGGTACGCAGCGATTGTTCTCCGGAAACATCACGACCGCGTCAACCATCCCGGTGTCGACCTACGTCCGGTCGAGTGGTTGTCGATCCACGTATCGCCGGTCGGCGGGGCCTCGCGAATTGAGCGCGAACGCCGTTATCGTGCCGTGGTGGCCGATTCGATGGGCCGCTGCCGCGCTTCACCGAAGTCGGCGACAGGCGACAGTCATCCGGTTCTCCGCCGTTGACGGCATCCGTCCGCATTGGGTGACTATCCGATGATGCGCGGTAGTCGATGGCGTGCCGAGTACGTCGATGGCGTGCCGAGTACGTCGATGGCGTGCCGAGTACGGCCCGACGAGCGAAACGGCGCGACCCGGCCTGGATACCTGGATACCTGGATAAGAGTGTCGCCAGCTGTACCAGAACTGATGACACTCTTATCCAGGTCGACTCGGCCGGTATCCACGTCGAGTCGGTATCCAACGTCGAGTCGGCCGGCTATCCGAGCGACTCGGGCGGCTGGGTGTCGAGGAGGTCGGTCTCCGTGCCGAAGTCGCGGAGTTCGGATTTGACCACCCGGTAAGCCAGCCCCTCGGAGTAGCCCTTACGGGCGAGCATCCCCACCAGGCGACGGATCACGGTCAACTCGTCGGCGGGGACGGTCCCGCGCAATCGCTTGCGGACCAGCTCACGAGCCCTGGACTCCTCCGCGTCCGAGTCGACGGCGGACACGGCCTCGGCGACCACGTCATCGGCGACGCCCTTGCGGCGCAGCTCGATGGACAGCGCCTTGCGGGCCAGGCCCTGATAGTTGTGCCGGGAGCGGACCCACAGCTCGGCGACTGCGGAGTCGTCGATGAGACCAACCTCGTGCAGCCGGTTCAGCACCCGCTCGGCGACGTCCTCGTCGACCCCGCGCCTGATCAGCTTCTCGTGCAGTTCCGCTCGGGTTCGCGGGCTCGCGGTGAGCAGGTTCAGGCAGTAGTCACGAGCTGCGGTGTACGGGTCGACCGGGATGGCCCGGCTGCCGTCGCGGGAACGACCAGTGCCGGAGCGCCCGGTACTGGATTGATCGGCGCTGGAGCGGCCGGCGCTGGCCGGGCCGAATTCCACGGCACTGATCGACTGGGGCTCCGTACTGGTGCGATTCCCGCGACGGTTTCGATGTGGTGCGGACATGGCGGATCAGGAATCCGATCAGAATTCGACCGGCGCGGCCGGCACGGCGTCGGCGTCCAGCTTGGGGCCGATGTCGAGCTTTTCCTTGATCCGCTTCTCGATGTCGTTGCCGATATCCGGGTTTTCCTTCAGGAACCGGCGGGCGTTTTCCTTGCCCTGGCCCAACTGGTCGCCCTCGTAGGTGTACCAGGCGCCGGACTTGCGCAGGATTCCCTGGTCGACACCCATGTCGATGAGCGAGCCCTCACGGCTGATGCCATGACCGTAGAGGATGTCGAACTCGGCCTGCTTGAACGGCGGCGACACCTTGTTCTTGACGACCTTGACCCTGGTCCGGTTACCGACGGCCTCGCCGCCGTCCTTCATGGTCTCGATACGGCGGACGTCCAGCCGGACGGAGGCATAGAACTTCAGCGCCTTACCCCCGGTCGTCGTTTCCGGAGACCCGAACATCACTCCGATTTTCTCGCGGAGCTGGTTGATGAAGATCGCGGTGGTGCCGGAGTTGCTCAGCGCACCGGTGATCTTCCGCAGTGCCTGGCTCATCAACCGGGCCTGGAGGCCGACGTGGTTGTCGCCCATCTCGCCCTCGATCTCGGCGCGGGGCACGAGCGCGGCCACCGAGTCGACGACCAGGATGTCGAGAGCGCCGGAGCGGATCAGCATGTCCGCGATCTCCAGCGCCTGCTCACCGGTGTCCGGCTGGGAGACCAGCAGGGCGTCGGTGTCCACGCCGAGGGCCTTGGCGTACTCCGGGTCCAGCGCGTGCTCGGCGTCGATGAACGCCGCGATGCCGCCGCCCTTCTGGGCGTTGGCCAAGGCGTGTAGTGCCAACGTAGTTTTCCCGCTGCTTTCAGGCCCGTATATTTCGACGATGCGGCCGCGGGGCAGGCCGCCTAGGCCGAGTGCCACGTCGAGCGCGATCGAACCGGTCGGGATCACCTCGACCGGCACTCGCGTCTCGTCGCCGAGGCGCATGACCGAGCCCTTACCGAACTGCCGCTCGATCTGCAGGAGCGCGGTCTCCAGGGATTTCTCCCTGTCACCGGACCGCTCGAGGCCTTGCCTGCCGTTTGCTGCCATGGGGACTCCCTGCCGGGTTAGGGGCCTGCGGGCACCTCCCGCACCGCCCAGGTCGTCTAAGTAACGGTCCCGCCGGACAACCCCCGGCGGATCAGTAGACACGCTACGCGCGACCACCGACATTTCTGCCGAGTGCCCGCGCGGCACCATCAGTTCACTATAGAGCGAACGTGTATTCGATCATGGGCGACACGCCGAAAGCGCCGTCAAAAATTCAGGAAACTGCGACTCCTGGCGATAGTTGTCACATCCCAGCGATGCCTGTCGGTGCCGCGGAAAGCCTGGCGTGCCGGGCCGGGCGGGTGGCTGGCCGCGGCCGGTTTCCTGGTG
>CAJCJE010001020.1 GCA_903970565.1 Candidatus Melainabacteria bacterium
GCTCGACCCGATCGACGGACCGACCCCACTCCACCCGATCGAGAATTTCGCCGAACTCGCCACCCTGCAACCGATCCAGCCGCCCGCGGTCTTCGCCGGGCAGCCCGCCGCACCCGCGCGCACCCTGCTGGACATCCTGAACGACACCGCGCGCCAGTACCCGACCGCGCTCGCGCTCGATGACGAGACGACCACTCTGGACTACCGCACCCTGCTCGCCGAGGTCGAAGTCCTGCGGCAACAGCTCGCCGCCGCCGGGATCGGCGTCGGCGACCGGGTGGGGGTGCGGGTGCCGTCGGGCACCGTCGACCTCTACCTGGCCATTCTCGCCGTGCTCGCCGTCGGCGCCGCCTACGTGCCGGTGGATGCGGACGATCCGGAGGAACGGGCCGAACTCGTCTTTGCCGAGGCCGGGGTCTGCGCCTGGCTGGGCGCCCACCGCGAACTGCACCTGCTCGACGCGCCGCACGGCACCTCCGGGCCGCACGGCACCTCCGGCACGCCTGACACCCCCAGCAGCCCCGGCACCCCCGGCCTGGACGACGACGCCTGGATCATCTTCACCTCCGGCTCGACCGGCAAGCCCAAGGGCGTCGCGGTCAGCCATCGCTCCGCCGCCGCGTTCGTGGACGCCGAGGCCGGCATGTTCCTGCGCGAGGAGCCGATCGGCCCCGGCGACCGGGTGCTGGCCGGTCTCTCGGTCGCGTTCGACGCCTCCTGCGAGGAGATGTGGCTGGCCTGGCGGCACGGTGCCTGCCTGGTACCCGCGCCCCGCTCACTCGTGCGCACCGGTCTCGACCTGGGACCGTGGCTGGTCCGCCGCGAGATCACCGTCGTCTCCACGGTCCCGACGCTGGCCGCGCTCTGGCCGATCGAGGCCCTGGACGAGGTCCGGCTGCTGATCTTCGGCGGCGAAGCCTGCCCTCCCGAACTGGCCGAGCGGTTGGCCGTGGAGGGCCGCGAGGTCTGGAACACCTACGGCCCGACCGAGACCACCGTGGTCGCCTGCGCCTCCCCGCTGACCGGGGAGGGCCCGGTGCGGATCGGGCTGCCGCTGGCCGGCTGGGACCTGGCGGTCGTGGACAGGACCGGTCAGCCGGTCGGCCTCGGCGAGGTCGGCGAGCTGGTCATCGGCGGCGTCGGCCTGGCCCACTATCTGGACGCGGCCAAGGACGCGGAGAAGTACACCCCACTGCCGGCGCTGGGCTGGTCGCGTGCGTACTTCAGCGGTGACCTGGTCCGCGCCGAGGCCGAGGGCCTGCTGTTCGTCGGTCGCGGGGACGAGCAGATCAAGCTCGGCGGACGACGTATCGAACTGGGTGAGGTCGACGCGGCCCTACAGGCGCTGCCGAACGTGGCCGGGGCCGCGGCGGCCGTGCGCACCGCGAAGGCCGGCAACCAGATCCTGGTCGGCTACGTCGTCCCGGCCGCCGGCACCGAGTTCGACACCGCCGGTGCGCTGGAGAGCCTGCGTGAATCGCTGCCGGCCGCGCTGGTGCCGCTGCTGGCCACCGTCGACGACCTGCCGACCCGCACCTCCGGCAAGGTCGACCGGGCCGCGCTGCCCTGGCCGTTGACGCTGACGACCGTCGAAGCCCCCGGCGACGAACTCAGCGGTACCGCCGCCTGGCTGGCCGAGCGGTGGAGCGACATCCTCGGCAGTCCGATCACCCGACTGGACGACGACTTCTTCGCGGTCGGTGGCGGGAGTCTCGCCGCCGCGCAGCTGATCTCGCTGATCCGGGAACGCTTCCCGGCGATCGCGGTCAGCGACCTCTACACCTACCCGACCCTCGGAGCGCTGGCCGGCAAGCTCGACGAACTCGCGGTCGCGCTGACCGAGAAGCGGATCGTCGCGCCGACGCCGACCTCGGCCGGCCTGATCCAGTCGCTGGTGATGGTGGGTCTGTTCACGCTGGTCGGACTGCGCTGGCTGGTCGCGTTGGCGACCATCAACGACCTGCTCGGCGCGGTCGGCGTGTTTCCTTGGGCGGCAACGGTTCCGTGGTGGGCCATTGCGCTGGGCTGGGTGCTGTTGATCAGTCCCTTCGGTCGGCTGGGCATCGCCGCCGGCGGCGCGCGGCTGTTGCTGCGTGGCCTGAAGCCGGGTAGCTACCCGCGCGGGTCCGGTGTGCACCTGCGGCTGTGGGCCGCGCAGCGGCTCGCCGACACCAGCGGCGTCGGCAATCTCTCCGGCGCACCGTGGATCTCCTACTACGCCCGCGCGCTCGGCGCGAAGATCGGCCCCGGCGTCGACCTGCACTCGTTGCCGCCGGTCACCGGCATGTTGAAACTCGGCAAGGGCGCAGCCGTCGAACCCGAGGTCGACCTGGCCGGCTGGTGGCTGGACGGCGACCAGGTGCTGGTCGGCAAGATCCGGATCGGAGCGGGGGCGCGGATCGGTTCGCGCAGCACCCTGTTCCCCGGTGCGCGGATCGGCAAGCGCGCCGAGATCGCCGCCGGCTCCGGCGTGCTCGGTGCCGTCCCGGCCGGTCAGCGCTGGGCAGGTTCGCCGGCGGCCAGGGTCGGCAAGATCGCTGCCGGTCCACAGGTCCGCGCGCCGCGCTCCCGCCGCTGGATGGTGGCCTACGGCCTCAGCTCGCTGGTGCTGGGGCTGGTGCCGATGATCGGCGTCCTGCCCGGTTTGGCCGTCCTCGCCGCGTTCCTCGGCGGCGCGAACACCCTCGCCACCGCTGTGCCGGCCGCGCTGGTCGGCGTCCCGCTGGCCACCCTGGCGACGTTGGTCGGCTACGCCCTGCTGATCGGGATCAGCGTCCGGCTGCTGGGGATCGGCATCAGGGCCGGCAACTTCGCCGTGCACAGCCGGATCGGCTGGCAGGTCTGGGCCACCGAACGCCTGATGGACCTCGCCCGCATCCTGCTGTTCCCGATGTACGCCAGCCTGTTCACCCCGGTCTGGCTGCGGCTGCTCGGCGCCAAGGTCGGCAAGCGCACCGAGGTCTCCACCGTCCTCGCCCTGCCCAAGATGACCACCGTCGCCGACGGCGCCTTCCTCGCCGACGACACGATGGTCGCCTCCTACGAACTCGGCGGCGGCTGGCTGCGCGTCGGCGCCGCCAAGGTCGGCGAGCGGGCGTTCCTCGGCAACTCCGGCATGACCGCGGGCGGCCGGAAGATCCCGGCCGGTGGCCTGGTCGGCGTGCTGTCCGCGACGCCGAAGAAGGCCAAGGCCGGCTCCTCCTGGCTGGGGATGCCGCCGATGCAGCTGCGCCGCACTGCCGAGGCCGCCGACTCCAGCCGCACCTTCGATCCGCCCCGCAGGCTGATCCTCGCCCGCGCGCTGGTCGAGATCTGCCGGACCATCCCGGTGATGTGCGCCGTCGCTCTTGCCGTACTGACCCTCGGCGGTTTCGAGGCGCTCGTAGGCGCTGCGGGTTGGTGGGCCGCGGCGCTGGCCGGTGGGCTGCTGTTGTTGGTCTCCGGGCTGATCGCGGCAGCCGTCACCACCGGTGCCAAGTGGCTGCTCGTCGGCCGGTTCACCAGGACCGAGCACCCGCTGTGGAGTTCGTTCGTGTGGCGCAACGAGCTGGCCGACACCTTCGTGGAAACCCTCGCCGTGCCGTGGTTCGCCGGCTCCGTCACCGGTACCCCCCTGCTGACCGGCTGGTTGCGCACCCTCGGCGCGCACATCGGTGCCGGCGTCTGGTGTGACACCTACTGGCTGCCCGAGGCCGACCTGGTCTCCATCGGCACCGGCGCGAGCGTCAACCGGGGCTGTGTCTTGCAAACCCACCTGTTCCATGATCGGGTGATGAGTATGGACACGGTCACCCTGGGCGAGGGCGCCACGCTCGGCCCGCACGGCATCGTGCTGCCCGGCGCGCGGATCTCCGACCGCGCCACTATCGGACCGGCCTCGCTGGTGATGCGCGGCGAGTCGGTGCCCTCGGACACCCGCTGGCTGGGCAACCCGATCACCGCGTGGTCGACGTCGGGCCCGCTCGGCCGCTGAACGGATTCTCGTGAATGGTGTGACCGCCGGCCCGACCCCCGGTGCCAGTAACTCGACCGACCCCTATCTCCCGACCCACGGCAACGGCGACTATCGGGTCCAGCGCTACGACCTGGAACTGGACTACCGGATCAACGCCGACCGGCTCGCCGGCCAGGCGCGGATCTCGGCGGTCGCCGACAAGTCGTTATCCCGGTTCAGTCTGGATTTCAGCA